>CAKSUE010000031.1 GCA_934501135.1 uncultured Eubacteriales bacterium
GCGTATGCTTAAACGTGGCAAAAGCTCTCTTATCGAAATTGCCGAAGATACGGATCTGCCTTTAGACACTATCAAAAAGATTCAGGCTGAAATGCAGGCTGTATAAAATGATCTAGTACTCTCACGCCGCACGCTCCGCGTGCGGCTTTTTTTATGCTAACATATCCATTTCTTTAGGCAAGCTAAACTTACTCCATTACGTACTCCACTTACTCCACTTGCTCCAGTAGTTTCGACTAAATCAAAAAAATCTGCACCACTATGCCTTATATATATTCCTATAAATAAAGTCTTCGTAAGGAGAGAAAAGCGTAAAATAAAGCCATTTTACGCTATAATTCTACCTTTTTATTTATGATATATTAAAACTGATTAGCTCCGTCTTTTTTACTAAAACAGCCTAAAAAAGTGGAGTAACTGGAGCAAGTGGAGCAAAACGCTCCACTTGGGGAAGATTAGTATTTCTACGTTATAGAGAATTGAATACTATTTTGGAAATTTTCATCAAATTATATACAAGAATCACCATACAGCATCATCTCAAACTTTTCTGTTGATATATCCTTCTGTAGCATTCTCCCTATGCTTGATAATACACGGATTGCCAAACACGACAGAATGGCTCGGCACGTCACAATTTACATAGCTATTAGGCGCGATTAAAACATCATCTCCAATAGTGATATTACCAACTATTGCTGCATTTATCCCAATCCAAACTTCATTGCCAATAACGGGCGCGCCGCGTCTACCCCCCGATTCGTTTGTCCAATGAGCACACCACGATGAATGTTGATGTTTTTGCCCAAGATTGCTTTTGGATTAATCGTAATGTTATAGGCATGACCTATGTATAAGCCTTCTCCGATTTGCGTAGTCCTTGATATTTCAATGTGACGAATTTCTTTGAGCAATCTAAAAATCACTTTGTAAAGAACCCGCAATGGAAAAAAGTTAGTGCTCTGAACCTTTCTAAAGTACTTTTGAAAAGCTGGCATGTCTGAAGCATTTGGATAACGTTTGTAATCTTGTTGTAAAATGTTTTTAGTCATTATGTACCTCCAGATTGTGTGCTATTATTTATCTGCCACAGTATGAACATCGAAACTATCAAAATAAAAGCAGTACTGCCAAGCTGATAAATGTAAAAACTACTAAAACAAAGAAGAATTCTAGCAAAACAAGATATTAATTTGCTTTTCTTTAGGAATTTGGGTTGACAAAATACAGAAATTTCCGTGCCACTGTGGCTAAAACACCGTTTCTGTGTGGCAGTTTTACCGTGTAAACGTGGCAACTCGTCCGTAATATACAGGGTATATTATTTCTTTAAAATAAGTTAGCATTGGCAATGTATTATTTTCATCACCGAAAGTAATATTGAAATTAGCGAATTGCATTGTTTTATGTTCAGTCATTCTTTTCAACTCCTTGCTTATCACTAAATTTTAAATCTAAACGGGAACTTGCCTCTTTTAGATTTTAAGAAAAGTAAAATATCTTCAGTATCATCCCCAAAAGCTCCTTTTCCCCAAGCCATTTGAGGTAACCATATACTACCACCATTTAAATTAAGTTCGATTAAAACAACATCACCATCTTCGTTAATTGTAAAATCAAAATTAATACAACCAATTTGCGGTATCATAGCGTGTAGTTCTTTCGATTTTTCAATTACTTTTCTCACTAAGGGAATCTTATATCCCTTAAACTCTACATTGCTATCAGGATGAATGTAAAATTTATCATTAAATTCAGTAGTTGCATAATCTAATAAATCACCATCATCTGAAATGCCGATAAAGATTCCACCAGCATGTGCATTATCTAAGAAGTTCTTTCCTCTACCAATTCGCATAATGACAGGTGTGTGATGAATCTCTCCACTAGGAGCTATATAACTAATTATTCTAAATGTGTTTACCGATTCTGGGTGCAAATCCTTTACAGATTTATGACATTGGATACATTCCTGTACTACAAAATCCGTCCCTATGTTATCTGTAATATTTAATACTTTCTTGTCAGAGATTACGTCTTTTCCATTATGACAATCAAGCAATTGACAGCCTTGTCCAGAGCAAGAGTCTACAGTTGGTTTTATAAAACATACGCCTGTATCATTCAATATAGCTGCAGCCTTTTCTTTGTTTATTATCCTCAAATTTTCATCTCTGATAATACCATTTGCACAAGAAAATTTCACCTTAGGCATTTTTACAATATTATTGTTAAACAATAACTGTGTTATGTTTTTATCAGCTAACGCATACGTGTATTTATCAGAATTCATTAAACTCTCATATTCCGGGATGAACAACAACTCAGGAAAGTACTTTTTATCAAACTTTCCTGTCATAGCATAGAAATGCCTATGCCAAGTGTAAGGCACCTTAGCTCCATAAAATTTAAGATAAAATGCATCTATTTCATTTTTCTGCTCTTTAGATAAAGTAACTTTAGAGTAAATTTCTACGCGACGTGGATCTTGAAATTTTTTTATTTCACTTCTTCTGGCAAGATAATATTGTAATGAAGTCCTAAAACGGTTAAATATTTCCCTTTTTATAGACATTATTTTATCCTCCTACTATTAATCGCAGACATTATTTTGTTAAAAATTCGATATGTATATTCTCTGAAAAATAATATGTTTAATATTATAATGACTATAAGCCAAATTAAAACATTAACAGTTGCTAATTCAATCCATTCTAAAATTCCGTCACACTGAATAGGTATAAAAGATGAGATAACTAGGCTAATAATTATAATAAGGATATCTGACATCATGTATTTAAGAAATCTTTTGCCATCAATCTTAAGCAAATTTTTTGCATTATAATTTACCATATAAAATAGCTGATAAATCATCGCTATCATAGTTCCCAGCACAGCACCTCTTAACCCAAATAGCTTTACACCAACAACAGTTAACGCAATATTGATAATGGTAGCAATTATATAATTGTTTTGAGTCTGCTTATAATGCCCAGCAATAAGTATCATTATGTTATAAGGCAATCTAATAGCTCGAAAAAAATAAGCGAACACAAATAACAACGCAAATTCAGTCTGCATATAATCAACATCATTTATTCCATGCGTATAAATCATTACAAACGGTACAATTAGGCATGCTGTACATCCGAATAAAAAAACAGATGTATTATGAACCACCCATTCCAAAAAGCCAAATACATTTCTTAATTCTTCTATTTTTTCTTTAGCTAATAGATTTCCCATTAATGTTTCAATACCCTGTGTTAAAGAAACATATAAATTCAAAACTCCCAAAACAACTAAATAATAGACTGAATAAATAGACACATTTTCAAGTTTATCAAAAATAGTGAGAACAATAATTCCTGTACTATTTAGAACAACTAATGCTATATGCTGTGCTATACCATTCCATTTTTGTTTTATCGGTTCTGTATCATAATGTATATTTCGATTTAACGAATATTTTTTTCTGACGTAAAAATGTATCAATACAGGCTGCAAAAAGAAAATAAATGAAGTCATTCCATAAACGACCTGCACTGAACAATCTAACGCAATAAGGATATAGCAAGCCATAGTATTAGTGATCATCGCTATAGTCAGTGTAATATACTGTATATATGCCTTCTGATCAGAAATAAGCAGTATACGATTAACCATCCCGAAGAAATACTGCGCAAATAAACGAACGGAAATAACAATAATTAACGATGAAGTAAAAATAAACCCAAAGCTTTGTTTTACAAGTAACGGATAGAAAAAAAACATTACTATAACATACAAAGCTAAGATATAACCCAATTTTCTAAAAAATCTATCTGCTGAAGTAATTACTTTACTGATACCAATAATATCATTATCCGCTAGAGGTTTGTATAATGATGACTGTACTACAGCACCTACCCCTAACTCCAGAAAAGCTATCATCCCCAAAAACTGTGTTATAGAATTAACCAAACCATTAACCGCGGTACCAAAATGACTTAATATCAACCGTGGAAGAATAAAGCCACAGATAATGGTGGTAACTTGGTATATTAAAGGAGAAATCGAATTATAAAATAATATTTTATTCTGCATTATATCCTCATACATGCATTATTTAATCGGCAACTTAATCAAACTACCCAAAAACTCATCTGCATCTCCACAAAACTGATTATAACCAGAGCCATCAAAGAAAGTTAACTCGCCAAAGTATAGCCTGTTATTCGTGAAGTACCAGTCTACTCTAACATGAATTAAATTTTTCGATAATAAGCTAGATAAATGCAGCATTTCTTCTAAAAATGCCGGTTTAGGCATTATCTCGTCACTTTTTGGCAAATCATACTGTTCAATATCAGTTTTATTCCAAAACTCATCATAACAATCTTGAGTATGATTACCGTTAAATCTTCCCATATGAACTTCTATTATTTTAGGTTCTCCATGAAAGCAAAGAACTTTATAATCGGACAATTCTTCTTTTCCTTCATCTGACATGTATTTTTCAGCAATAATTCTACGCTTTACATTCTTATAAGGCCATTCACGACAAGTCAGATAATAATCCTGTTTTAAGCCTTTCTGCAATTCAGCTTTAACCTTTGCTACATCAAGCTTGCTCTTATCCTTGCATATACACATTCCTAATCCTGAATTGTGATTGCACTTAAGTACAAATTGATTCGGCAAAGAGTCGAAATCTATGTCATCTGGATTATCCCAAACACCTAACAAAGGAATAAGATACTCTTCACCTATCGTGTCTGCAATATACTGACGCACTGCGTACTTATCTACCATCATAGTGTATTCAGGTTTTCGATCATGCAGCTTAAGCCACTGAAGCTTTTCGTTAAAGGTCTTAGGAGATGCTAAGTTTAATTCTTTTCCCATGCATGCTTTGTATTTACGATACAAAAAAGTTTCATCATCTAGACCATCAAACCTCCCACGATTTGCCAAATATATCCATCTAAAATCCGAATCGTATAAAAATCTAACTCCATTAATAATCTTACTAAAACAACTCATTTTTTACCTCCTCTTCCATAGCAGTTAATTCTTTTGCTAAGTTATAGACCATATTTTCAGCTCCACCTATTCCGAGCTGATTTATTAATAATAAGATTCGCTGTTTCATTTTATTGCTCCATGTCAAATGTAAAATTTTCTATAATAAACTATAAATATTATTTTTATAATGATTATATAAAACTAGCATCTCTATTAATTCCAACTCATTTAATCAAGTATTAAACGATAAGGTACAATAACATTACCACTTAAGGTATAAATATAGAAGCTAAATAACATACACCCTATTAAAAATGCAAAAAAATATCTTACATCTTTTTTAGGATAATTACTCAATGCTAATGGTATAAGTAAACATAAAAATATCATATAGTAATCGGATGATCTAGAAAGCGTAGAATTATACATACCAATTATTTTTATATAAACAGAAATAGAAAATGCCCAAAAAGTAACTATTTCAATATTAGAATATTTTTTCTTGAAATTTATCACTAAAAGCAGAAACACTGTTATTACAATTAACAAAGTAATGCTATTATTCCATTCAAATCCTCTTCCTATATACATTTTATTAAAAAATTCCATAACAGAACGAACTATATATTGATAAAAATAGCCAGAGAGAAATAAAAACGGTATAGTCATAGCAAGTGAAGCTATATACTTATTTTTATTAAATTTCGGATATTTAAATAAAACAAGCAAAGGTACTACAATAAAAGCTGTTCTATGAATAGAAAAGGCGAGCAGTAAGCTTAATATAACTTTTTTCCACTTTCCGTCTCCTGCATAAGCATATCCAATTAATAGAATGCTCAAAGCTAAGCATTGCCTAAGAATACCAAACATATAAGTAAAACTTCCTAGCGAAAAAAATATAAAGAAACTTAACCAAGGAATTCTCGAATACTTATATATAAACATCCCAACAGAAATACTATTAATAATAGCACAACAAACAATGACAGCTTGAAAATCAAATCCAGTTTGAGATATCAACCAGTTAAATACAACCCAACCACCTTCCATATTATACGGATACGGCAGAATAGCTGTTTGAAAAAAACGAACCCTCTCTAATAAATCAAAAAAAGTTAAATTTGATATAAAATTATACGCTCCAGAATAAACTGTTAAATCTACACCCAAATCATCTGCTCTAAGTGCTAATATCAAAAACATTTGCAAAGAAGCAAGACTCACAAATATTTTTTTCTTTAACACCAAAGCATATATAGGCATTGAAAGCAAATTATATAAGTATATCAGCATAATTTCACCTTGTTTCGTCTATCTTTATGATTTTTAAGAACAAATCTACACATTCTTTAATATCGTAACCAGCTTTTTTCATATATTCAGTATAGCCATCACGATTTCCATTAATCAGGGATAATGAATTAACTTTATCAGCCCACGCCTCAGCAGAATCATTTAAAGACTTATAGTATACACAATCAGTAACTCCTGCCTCTTTCGTAATTGTATCTGCAATCAAACACGGTAAACCAGTAGCCTGTGCTTCAATTACAGTATTAGGCATTCCCTCATAAAACGATGGAAAGAGAAAAATATCCATAGCTGATAACAAGTCTGGTACATCACTTCTAATCCCAGCAAATATAATACTGTCAGCTATCCCTAAGGCTTTGGCTCTATCTTCAATATTTTTCTTCAGCTCACCATTACCAACCAACAATAAAACTGCATTTTGTCTTTTTTTCTTCAATGCATGAAAAATATCTAATAAAAACTCATGATTCTTTTGTTTAGAAAAACGACCAATATGACCTACTACGAATTTATCTTGTAAATTAAATTCTTCACGTACTATCCTTCTTTTCTCTTTAGAAAAATGATAAATACTTAAATCTAACCCATTATTAAGGTAATGAACTTCGCAATTAGCTGTAGCGTTTTTTCCAAAAGTATACTCAGCAGCTAAATCAGATGGTGCTATCTTCACATCAACATATTTCTGATACATAAAGCGTGAAATTAAATTAATTAATTTCACCATAAAACTTTCTCCATCACTGGAATTGCTTGATCTAGCTATACAAACCTTTGCTCCAGCTTCTTTAGCAATTTTTAAATCATAAAATCCTGCGGCATTTGATGTTATACGCATGACATATTTATATTGTTCTCTCTTTACTAAATCATAAAGGCATTTTTTATAAAGGGAAAAATTCTTCGTTTTTGGCACAAGATGATGAATTTTTCCTCCTAAAGATTTAATTTCATCGTCATAGAAACCATCTGCTTCCGTAAAAACTCCAAAATCCATCTGATATTTAGTACAATCAATTTTCCTATATAATTTCATAAGAAAAGTTTCAGCACCACCTGCATTCATACAAGATACTAAGCATAATAATCTTCTTTTCATTTAAATCACCCTAAATATTTTATTTTTACCAGTACTCAGTTAATAAAACATTGTTAATAAATTCACAATAAATTGTTAGATAATATTCTTATTACCTTATTAG
>CAKSUE010000032.1 GCA_934501135.1 uncultured Eubacteriales bacterium
TTCCATCGCATATAGCTCCTTGTTTTTAATAAATTTATTATGCAACAGAAAATAAAGAAAGTCTATTTAAATGCCTATATAAATTTATTAGAAACCATTATTTGTAACTGAACAAACAACATTATATTATGCATACTGCATAAAAATACACTGTGAAATTTTACCACTAATTTGCGTAAAACTTATTTAAATATTTGTCGGATTATGTTACAATTAATATCATAAGAGGGAGTATATAAATATTTTTATATTATCAATATAAAAAAAGAACACAGTCACAAATGGTTGTGATAAAAATTAACGAAGAAAAGATAATATACAGTTATATTCTATAAAGCAAGTCTGTTTATTCTTGTACTTTCTTTACTAAGGATCAATTGAATAATTTATTAAATTGGGGCAGTGATTTTAAGTAAATCATAATGTTTTTATGGACATCCTCTGGTGTACCGTTTGCTTCAATAGCATGAAGAGGATAATCCTTCGTAAGTTGTTCAAAAGAATTTAATAAGTTTTTTGTGTTTTCTTCTTTTTGATAAAGTATGTTTTTAAGATCTTTCCTTGATTCATTATGTTTTAATATAGTTTCACGGTTAACTTTTAAATATAATGCTATATCCGGAATTTGACTATATTTATGTAATGCTTTAAGCCATGAATATTCACAACCATAAGCTGTTTTAAATGCAACATCATCAAAAAAATATTTGTCAAAAATCAAAATTTTATTGTCATCCAGTAATGGCTTAGTTACAAATTTATACCATTGCTCAGAGTCATAAAATGATGTATAAGCGGAATAGGATGTAAGCCATTTGTTTCCTGTTGAAATAAATTGTACAAGATCCATTATTTCAACATTTTCCTTTGAGTGCAATCTAAATCGGGTGTGTATAACATCAAATTGTTTCAAGTAATCGTAATAAGATGTTAAATCATCACCTATAGTATAGCGGATATTGGAATTAATATCCTGTACTGCGCCAACACTTAATCCTTTTTTGCTAAAGTATGACAGTAATTTTTTTATTTGTGTTGTTTTTCCTGCGCCATCTGGACCTGAAAAAGAAATTATCATAATATTCCTCCTGAAAATATAGTTTATAGAAAGGGTTAGAGTGCCTTGATAGATTATAATAAAGATATTGATAAAATTAATTTCATTGATAGAAAAGAAATTTGTTCATTAATCAGAAATGCATATAAAGAATGTTCAAAAGACAGCACATATTTTAAAATATTATGTCTTTACGGAATAGGCGGAATAGGTAAAAGTCGAATATTAAAAGAAAATATTAATAGTATGGCAAATCCAATATATATTACTTTGGAAATAACACATCGTGATGATTTGCTTGACATACTCATAAAATTCAGGAAAGCTTTGCCTAAAAAATACTCTTATCCTTTATTTGACTACGCAATGCTTATTTTGTGGAATAATCTGAATGTAAGTCAATTAAATGACGAATTTCTAACCTTTACCAAAAGTAACATTGTAGAGTTTTTAAAGACTACTTTAGATGTTTCCTTAAGTTGGTTTACAGGGTTGTCCATAGCATCAATTATTGAACTGTTTTTTAAAGCCTATGATAAACTTAAAAAAATTTATAATAGCTATCAAGTAAATAAGATACTGGATAATATAAACAATATGCAAACATACGATTTGCTTAAAAGCCTTCCGTTTTTATTGGGAAAAGACATACAAAGAGTTTTCCTTAATAAGTCATTAATTATGGTCGTTGATGCATTTAAAAATTATTCACAAAACATAAATGATGCATCAAGTTGGTTGATTTCTATAATCCAAAATATACACTATGGTTTTTTTATAATTACAAGCCGTGAGAAAATAAATTTACCGAGAAATTTAGAAAAATACAGTATTTGCAAAGAGATTGTTGAATTACCAAAAAATGAGGTTAGGGATGAATTACTTAAGCAATATAAAGAATACCCTGAACTTGTAGAAAACATTATTACGACTACTGATTGTATCCCCATTTATTTAGATTTGGCTATTAAAACAGTCGCTAAAATGAGCGAGAAAAAAATCTCTAAAAATCAAATTTATTTCAAAGAAAAAGATGATATTATTCATCAATTTTTGGTCCATTTAAGTGAACAGGAACAAAAATCCATAATGATATTGTCAATTGTCCAAATATTTGACAAGTCAATTTTTGAATATTTGATAAAAGATTTAAATTTGCAAATTGATGTATTAGAATACGAAACTATTTGTAATCGTACGCTGATAAGGAATCTGGAGAATGACAAATATTTTTATAAGATACACGATATTATAAGTGATAATATCTCAACTGTAGCAACGCCGCCCTATAGGGAAAGAGTGTTAAAAAGTTACCTGAATTACATTCATTTATTTGGTTTGAAAAATTACAGTGATATTCAAATCAATATGCTTTTTAAGCATGTTCTCACACTATTTATTAAATTTGATATTACTTTATCCCAAGAATACAATGAGGCATTACTTGACATTTTCTTTGTAATTAAAGAAGCCAACATACCTTTCAATTGTTTTGAAATTATTGACTTTAACACAAATAACAACTTTAAATACCTTTTTAATTTTGTTAGAGCTGTAAGTGAGGAACGAGCTAATAGTAGCAGTCGACTTAAATGGTTGAACAAAATCAATGAGGATTTATGTTGTTTTGGAAAACATATAAAATCTTTACAACTTATGAAAGGATATCTTTGCGGACTTTGTGACGGAGCGCAAAATTTAAAAAGTACAGTTATAAAGATTAATTCTCAACTTTCTGATTCAGAAGTAAATGAATGGTATTACGGTCAAACAAAAATATTTTTAGGTGACTGTTATATTTCTTACGGATTGTTTAAGAAAGGTCTAAATGAATTAACGGAATACCAAAAAAAATTACAAAATTTAGTCGGAAAAGAAAATCATTCGTTCCAAGTAGTTCGACATATTGCACACGGATATCGATTTAATTTGAAGATGGACAAGGCTGACGAGTTGTATAGTGATTTAATTTATAATAAGAACACATTAGCAACTTCACTGCAAAAAGTATATATATTAACCAACCTTTGTGAAACTAATTGTTATTTTAATCCTGACAAAGTTATATCTATTCAAAAAGAAGCTTTAACATTGAGCAATGCCTTTAATGATTTAAAAAGTAAAGGTAAAATCTATTATTCATTAGCTATTGCTTGGTTAATTAAAAAAAAGTATAAACGAGCAAGAAAATACATCCGTAAAAGTCTTTATTTAAATCAACAAGATGGCTATTTAGCAGGTAAGCTTTATGCTCATATGGCTAATGCATATTATGAATATGCGGTATCTCACCATATCTCGAAAAATACATTGCGCATAATTCGAGATATACTAAAAAAAATTCAAGTATATTCATATTTTGAATTACCTCTTTCAATTATGACTGAGGAATATCATAATCTATTACAAATAAGGCGTTCATATGAATGGCTTGATTTTGATTATACTGTAATTAAATATCGTTCATTTTTGGACTCATTAACTAATTTAAAATAATTATATTAAATTTAGCAATTGAATTTATACCTTTTATAGCTAAACAGATGGCTGTATCTTTTGTTGAAATAGAGATATATCATCTACTGTTATAAATTTAAGATTTGTTTTAATTAGGATGCCAATGCAGATTTCATTAGAGCAAGAATATATTCGTTAAATTTGTAATTAAATACAATAAATATTACTCATAAACATTATACTGCTTTTAATGTGCGCTTAAAAAGTTATATCGGTATATAACTCTTTCAAACATACTATTGTGTATTCAAGTTCTTTTTTTAGTTGCATATGCGCAGATAACTCATTGATTTCTTTAAAACTTATTTTTTTTAGATATTTAAGATAGTATTCATGTAAGTCTATAAGTTTTATATTATTATATTTTTTATTTGCAGATGCGTTGGATTTTGAATGTACATCTAAAAAATAATTCTGACATAAAAACAAAAATTCGTATAATGGGTTTTGGTTTTCTCTAATTTGATTTATTAAATCATCTGCAAAAGAAAAATCGAAATCAAATCTTAATTTATCCTGAAATTCGTTCTTTTCGATTTTTATATAGAAGTAACTTTTTACTGTTGAATTTATTGAACATAAAGAGTCTGTGTTATTAATCAAATATGTGTTAAACCCAGATTCTGTCATAAAAGAATGTATCTTTGATTTATCTTTATCTGATGCGATAAAATCAATATCACTTAAAATACGGACTCCGCAATCTGCTGAATAAATGGTTTTTAAAAATCGCAGTCCCTTTACTGGTGTAGCCATAATTCTTTTTTGCTCAAAGTAAGAAATAATAGGCTCCGATGCCTTTAAAAAATAATTATTTTGTTTACAGTTGCATTTATAGTGATATTCCATGTTGTTTTTAATAATTGTCGGTAACAGGGGCAATAATTCGAGAATTTGCAAACTTCTGTAAACTAAACACAGCGTTTTGTTTATAATGCATATATTCAGAAAACTATACCAATCAATGCCGCTTTTTAAAATATGGTATATACGAGTTTTTGTAAACTGATCAAAATGTGTTCTTCCCAGTAATACTGCAAAAGTTTCTTCCTTTGTCATATTATTTTTCTCCTATTTAAACATCTGGAAATTATATTTAAAACATATAACTGTATATTATCCTTTATTGGTGATAATCTTGTTAGAATAACAAAAAATAAGCACCAACCATTTCTAGTTGGTGCTTATTTATAATTAATTTTGAAAGAAAGTGTTATAGTGAAAATTATTTTCAATTCAATTAGAGTTATTGATTATATTAATGAAAAAATACATAACATAAACATACCTAAAACTTTTAATGAGTATGTGGTGGACCTTATAACACACATAAATAGTAATGAAAATGTCAGGGCATACAAAACAACTTCTAATTCTACAGAAGTTATTTCTTGTGTACTTAATATTTTGAGTACTATAAGTAATGAGAATTTAAGCAATGAGGATTGCATAATACGCAAAAATGATATAATTGCACAGAGATTATTAAGGACAGAAAAAGAAGCCCAAACCCGTGTGAGTAATATGAATATTAATGTAAAAAAAGGTAGTTTGATTCAAGCATTAATATTTGATGAGTTCAAGAATACATATTTATATTTACTTGCTAAGGTTGAACATAGCGATTTTATAGATGATTATGATTTTAGTTTTAAAACTGGTTTTTCAAAAGATAAAAAAACCATATGGAAATCTTGTTTAATTGATTTATGTAATCCTGATGCTGATGTTTTTGATGTCAAAGTTTATTCAGATACAAAGGCAAAGTATTGGAGTGAAAAATTTCTTGAGTTAGAAGAAGTAATTAGTGATGAATTAAATACTGTTAATGCATTTAAAGCAATAGATAATATCCTTAGTAGAAATGTGAAAAAAGATTTCAAAAAAGATTACACAATCATAAGAAATACGTTTATTTCGTATTTTAAGAGTAATGAACATGTTGATTACAAAACGATGATTGATAGTGTAGTAGGAAATTATTCTCCTTATGAGCTTGATGAGACTAAATTCCTTAATTTAAAGGAAAAGTTATATGAATTGCCAGACAAAAACAAATTTGATCGCCAATTTAATTCCGTACCTAATGCTATTAATGCACGAATAGCCAAAGTATATAAAGTCAATACTGGTATTGAACTCAAAGTTAAAGATGGCATACCAGATTTGCAAGATGTTATTAAAGCTTTTCAAGATACAGATGGATTTAGATATTTGAAAATAAAAATAACAGATAAAGATACATACGAATGCTTTAAATAGGATAAAATGATATAAAAAAGGGGGGAGATTATTTGAATATACAGGATGAAATAAAAGAGTTGTTTTTAATTGATACAATCTCCTTTTCAGAGAGAATTTTTACTTGTGAAATTTTATTTGAAGCGCTAGTTCAAAATCTTCCTGATTATATTACGTTATGTAAATTTATTGATAATATTAGTTTTGGAAACGATGTAAAAGTCTCTTTCGTTGATTTAGATGATAATATATTTTCTATTTCCTTTAAAAATAAATCATCACAAGAAGAATACAAAAATTATATATCAAATTTGTGTAATGATGATTCACTGGAAATGAAAATAGAAATAAAAAAGAATATAATTAAGAACCATTTTACCATATATAACTATAGTCAATTTACAGAGGATTTATTGAATAACTCATTGTTTGAAATTATGCAAATTTTTAGTAAAATTTTGAACGGTCTGGAGTATATTATATTTAATGTTTTAGATGAAAATGTAAATTGGAATACTAAAACTATGATATTTTCCCACGATTTGAATTCTTGTTTTTCACCCTCAATTAAGAGAGTTGAGAGGATAGAGTTATGTAAGATAACATCTTATTTTCAAAACGGTATGGAATTGAGTATTTTACCTGATGATTTTGATATTAAGGTTAATACGCAGGGAAATCCATATGTAAAGATATTTAAAAGAATAAATACAACATTATCTATTTCATATATTTCATCTATCTCTTCCATTGATAGCGAATGTTTAAAATGTACAATTAACGGTCAAAGAAATGTATCATTTAAATATGACATTGACGATATTGAAAACAATGGAGTTTTATATAATATATATGATTGGATTTATACTGATGGAAATCCTGTTGATAAGTCAATTATAGCTAGAAACATAATTAGTCTTCATTGTAAATATAGCAGTTTACTGGATGTTGACCCGAGAACATTAATTTCAATTACATCTAATTATGAAATATATTTAAAAGAAAATGTTTCTAAATACTTAGAGGCCAAAACAAAAGTTTCTGAATTTATAAGTGACATAGGAGCCAAATTGGGTGATAACGCACTAGAATTATTTAATAGATTTAAAAACAATGTGTTGGCTATTTTTAGCTTTTTATTAACAGTGGTTTTGGTAAATATAGTGTCACAAAATCCGTTGGATAATATATTTACTAAAGATATAACAGCGTTGGTTGAATTAATTCTTCTTGGTTCTGCAATATATTTTTTAGCTTGCTTATTGGAAACTATTTATAAGTATGAAAAGACAAACAACGCATATAACTTATTGCGAAGAAATTATGAGGATATTTTTTCAGAAGAAGAATTGAATGAAATTTTTAATAACGATGAAGTATTTAAAAAATGTAAAAAAATTGTTATTCGTAATATTGTAATTTTTTCTGCATTATGGATACTGTTTTTTGTTGTGGCTGTTATAGTGATTGAGAATATAAGTACAAATCCATTTGTTAGTAAATTTATTAGATATATAGCAGGTCTATTTGATTAGTACGTTTCCTAAGGTAAAATGTCACAACAAAACAAATATAAATGACAGATAATTATTCCCCTACATTCACCAGAGCGCATGACTGTTAATCATGATGTCACTGGTTCGAGCCCAGTTGGGGGAGCCACAACAGAGTAGTCTTTTGACT
>CAKSUE010000033.1 GCA_934501135.1 uncultured Eubacteriales bacterium
AATAACTTTAGCGTTATCCTTAAGAAACATTCTCATAATGAATGAATCATTGTTATTTGATGTATACATTTTTGCATATGATTTTTCACATGTTGTATAAATACCGTTTCCGTTAAATCCATCTGGGAAATATGTTTTATCGCCAGTTTTCATTAATTCAAAATACTTTCTTCCTATAACTCCACGATATAATACAGTTTTTTGGTTATTTATAACTTCTGTATCAAAAGCCTTATTAGATAAAACTTCAGGTTTTCCTCCTCCTCTTTCTTGCATAAACGTATCAATTTTCTTTTCTAAATCTTTTAATTTCATGCCAGGACTAACAAAGCTTTTAAGTTTCTCATACAAAGCGTCTGCTATTTTTTCTTTCCTTGCAAGATCTTCTCTGTCTACACGCACAACAATAGTATCTTCAACAACATTAAGAAGAGAGCCGTCCTCTGCGACATTAAAAAATTTATTTCCTTCATCAACAGATATATCGCTAAGAAGATAACAATACAAAAATGCTGATTTAGATATAGATTCTACTGAAACAGGTATTTTAATAGATTCTAAAAGGTAACAAGCACGAAATGCTTCATCTTCTATAGATTTAAGCGAACTAGGTAATTCTACTGTTCTTAGCCTGCAACAACCGGTAAAAGTTCCTTTTTTGATAACTTGCAAACCTTCAGGCAAAACCACCTTATCCAAACAGCAAGCCTCTATAAATGCATTATCATCAATATCTTTAACTGAATCAGATATAATAACCTCTTTACCAGCAAAATAACCAAATGATTTTATCCTAGAAACGTTTCTTCCATCAACTTCAGAGGGAACCGTAACACTTTCGGCAGTAGAATTGCATCCAGTTACCATGTAACTGCCATCTTCCTGTAGTTCATATTCAAGCCCATCTTGCCCATATTTTTCTGATTTTTGAATACATCCATATCCCTCATTCTCATATGAAGCATAAGCTCTTGCTTCTCCAAGCTGGGAAACCCCCATAGATACAACCAACGACATTGCAGCAACCATCGAAAATAGTTTTACTTTTTTCACTCAAAACTCTCCTTATATCTTTATTAATTTATCGCTTTTTCTTAGTACATCATATATAATAATTATTAATTTAATTTTAATAATATATTAATTTACTATTAACAAAGAGCCCCAGAGCAATATTTATTCACTATAAATAAAAGCATATCATTTTGATAAATTTTATAGTAATTAAAATCCAGCAATCTGTTTTTCATTTGCTAAATAGCTTTTCCGGATCTTGAATTATACCAGTAACTGCACTTGCAGCTGCTATTGCAGGGCTTGCAAGATAAATCTCTGAATCAACATGCCCCATTCTACCAACAAAATTTCTGTTTGTTGTAGACACAGCGCGCTCCTTACTCGCAAGTATACCCATATGACCACCCAAACAAGGGCCACATGTAGGCGTAGATACAACTGCCCCAGCTTCTACAAATATTTCTACTAATCCTAACTTAATTGCTTGCAGGTATATTTCTTGGGTCGCCGGTATAATTATGCACCTTATATTGTCCTTAACTTTTCTTCCTTTTAAAATCTCCGCAGCAATTTTTAAATCTGAAAGTCTTCCATTTGTACAGGATCCAATAACCACCTGATCAATTCCAATATCGCCAATTTCATCAATAGTTTTTGTATTTTCAGGCAAATGTGGAAATGCAACCATCGGCCTAATTTTCGACAAATTTATAGTATAAACCTCATCATACAATGCACTATCGTCTGCAGTATATTCAATCGGATTGCGTTTAAATCTTTCTTTTATATATTCACGTGTAACACCATCAACTGGAAAAATCCCATTTTTAGCTCCCGCTTCTATAACCATATTAGCTATACAGAATCGGTCATCCATAGACAAATACTTTAATCCTCCGCCTACAAATTCCATAGATTTATATCTAGCACCGTCGACACCAATAAGACCTATAATATGTAAAATTATGTCTTTTCCGCTCACCCACTTAGACGGCTGATTAATAAGCTCAAACTTTATTGCACTTGGTACCTTAAACCAAGCCTTACCTGTAATCATTCCCGCTGCCATATCAGTTGAACCTACACCTGTAGAGAATGCTCCCAGTGCCCCATATGTACATGTATGTGAATCTGCACCTATTATGCAATCACCTGGGCCCACAAGACCCTGTTCAGGTAAAAGTGCATGCTCAATTCCCATTGACCCAACATCAAAGAAATTTTCTATAGAATGATACTTAGCAAAATTTCTTACTTGCTTACATTGTTCCGCTGCCTTTATATCCTTATTGGGTGTAAAGTGATCCATTACCAAAGATATCTTTGATTTATCAGAAACTCCATTTGCACCACATTTTTCAAACTCATTTATAGCAACAGGCGAAGTAATATCATTTCCTAAAATCATATCAAGATTAACCTCTATAAGTTCATTAGCCTTAACCTCGTTCAGACCGGCATGGGCTGCTAATATTTTTTGTGTTAAAGTCATCCACATTGTCTTTTCCTCCAAAAAATTATTAAATTTAATTATCCTTACAAATAAGCTTATATTCAATAGAATCTTTCAAAGCTAACCAACTAGCTTTAACAACATCTCCTGATGCACCAACAGTAGTCCATATTCTTTTCCCATCTGTAGATACAATTAAAACTCTAACTGTTGCCGCTGTTGCCATATTAGGATTAACTACACGTACTTTGTAATCTATTAGCCTTACCTGATTTAGTTCTGGGAAAAAAATTTCAAGTGCTTTTCTAAGTGCCTTATCCAATGCGTTAATAGGACCATTTCCTTCAGCAGCCATTAGCTGTTTTTTCCCATTTACATCTATCTTAACAATAGCCTGAGCACTGCTACCATCGCCATCTACAGGTGAACAAAATGTAATTATTTTATAACTAATAAGTTTAAACTTCTCCTCAAAAATTCCTAGCTGTTTTCTCACCAAAAGTTCAAAGCTGCCATCGGCACCCTCAAACTGATATCCAATAAGTTCCTTTTCCTTAATGTCTTTAATTATGCTTTCTATTTCCTTGGAATTTTGTTTTATTTCTGGATAAATATCTTTAACTCTATTATATACTGCTTTTTTCCCTGATATTTCTGACATTAAAAATCTGCGCTTATTTCCAATTAAATACGGATCTATATGCTCAAATGAACTTGGTATTTTTAATACTCCGTCTGCATGCATACCAGCTTTATGCGCAAATGCACTCATTCCGACATATGGTTCACTTTTATTAAGCGATATATTAGATATTTCAGATATTCTCCTAGCAACAGTTGTGAGCAAATTAATATTTTCTTTTGGAATACATCTATACCCTAATTTTAACTGCATACTTGGAATAATCGTAGATAAATTAGCATTACCACATCTTTCTCCAAAACCTAAATAAGTTCCCTGCACTTGCCGAGCTCCAGCTCTTACAGCCGCTAAAGAATTTGCAACAGCTAACCCATTATCATTATGCGTATGTATTCCTATTGGGATATCAAACAATTCTACAACACTTTTCGTAATATCAAAAATATCTTCTGGAAAAGTTCCTCCATTAGTATCACAAAGAATAATGTAAGCGCAGCCCCCTTCTATAGCAGAATTCAACATTTTTAAAGCGAAATCCGGATTATCTTTAAATCCCTCAAAAAAATGTTCCGCATCGAAAAAGACCTTGCGATTATTATCTTTTAAAAATCTGCAGCTATCCATTATCATATTATAATTCTCTGCTTCATCTGCACAAATAACATTTAAAACATGGTTCTTAGAACATTTTCCAAATATAGACACATACTCAGTCTGCGCGGATAAAAGTGCATTTAAATTTTCATCTTCCTGTGTACTTATATATTTACGTCTTGTACTTCCAAAAGATACAATTTTAGCGTTTTTTAACTTAATATTTTTCAATTTATTAAATAGTTCTATATCTTTCGGATTAGCTCCCGGATTACCTGCTTCTATATATTCTACACCCAACCTATCTAAACTAATTATAACATTCAGCTTATCTTCCACAGAAAAAGATATTCCTTCCGCTTGAGCGCCATCTCTTAACGTAGAGTCCAAAATGCTTATAATATTATTCATTATAATCACCTCAAAACAAGCTGTAGTGAAAATGAAATTAAGAGCTTTGAAAAACGTATATAAAAAAATAACCACCGTCTAATAAAAGACGAAGGTTCTTCTTAACATATTATATTCACAATTTATTTTTTTGTCAACGAATATTATTGTTGATAACATCTATACAATGATACAAATAAAGGATACCAACGTTATAATTGGTACCCTTTAAGTATAAATACTCTCAATTTGTGTATTATATTAATAACCGTTTAAATGTTCTTCCCTCATAACTGAAGGATAATCTTTATACGCATAATCTAAGTCTACATTTCCATTTATTCCTGGAACACTTCCTTCAGAAGTATACTGCCAAATTCCACACTTTCGGGATGGTTCACCAACACCCCAGTGGGCTAACCAAAAGTCATATATACTTAACAATTCATCAGAATACATGTAGTTATTAAGCCAATTAGGATTTGCATAGAACGATGCATAATAACCAGCTTGCTCTATTCTACTACAAAAAGCTTTAACCATATCGGTGATAATTCTTCTGTCTCCTCCAGTGGCTCCTAAAATCCACTTTTTATCCTCTTCCTCAATATCAAAAACAATAGGATATTCAAATGTACAATCACATCTACGTATAAGATCCAAACAATGCTCAGCCTCTTGTCTAGCCTCATCAACAGTTCTTGCATAACTATAATGATATACACCTATAGGCATACCAGCGGCCTTAGCATTTCTAACATTCTCATAAAATCTTTGATCTATTTCAGGACCATCAATACCTGTGCTCCATCCACATCTAATCATAGCAAACTCAATACCAGATGATTTAACACGACTCCAATCAATATAGCCTTGCCATTCCGAAACATCAATTCCCCTATGTATAACTGGACCTGATGCAAACACCGTTACAGAAGACACAAACAACATTGTGGCACAAGCAAGAAAAGATAATATCTTCACCTTAAATTTCCTCATTTTTCCACCTCCTTCCAAAAACTATGCGAATATAATAACATATTATAACAGTAAATGTCAATATATTTTTACTAACTTTAGTATATTAAGGTTAATTTTATTGATAAAAAACTTTACATGATTTATGGTGAGTAAATATGTCTAATTTTGTATCTAAAAGAAGTATAACTATTTTAAAAATAAGATACAGTCTGCTATATTCAATTCTAACATTTTTTTGTGGTTCTATAGGTGTATTTAGTATACATGTTTCCATAATTTTTTTTATTATTTTACTTTCAACCTATGTTTTCATAATCATATACTACTGCCCTGAAAATTACAAAAGAAAATCCTATTATATATCCGAAACACTATTAACAATAAACCATGGTGTATTCTTCTATAAATCAATTTCCGTAAAACTTAATAAATTACAATATATAGAATTAATTCAAAGTCCTTCTCAAAGAATATTTACAGTTTGCTCTCTGATATTTCATACTCCGGGATCAAAGACTATTCTTTCAAATATTGATTTATCTGTAGGAAGCAAAATCAAAAACAAATTAACTAGGAGAATAATTAATGAGATATAACAAAGCGCATCCTTATACTGTATTCGAGTATCTCTCTAAATTTTCATTTTTGTTTATAATCCCTTTACTACAACAATTAATAGTACCCCCAAAAAGATTACTAGAAACACTAAATACATTTGGGTTAAACATACTTCTAGTTTTTATAATTGTTGCTTTTTCTATAAAAGAATATACCGCAATAAATTATCATAGCTCAAAATCCTGTTTATATATATCACATGGTATATTCTTAAGAAAAAGATCTACTATTCCATACAAAAACATACATTCTATTGCAGTGCAACAAAGCGTTATTCCAGCTATATTTGGCTCTACAAAATTATCACTCGATACACCATCAAAAAAAAGCACAAAAGCAGATATTTCAATTAATCTGTCTCATAAAAGCCTTAAGCAAACGCTTAAAACAATATGTCCTAAAGCATCTCGCGAAACTGTATACACTACAAGTATATATAAAATTATTCTAATGTCGGCATTTTGGTCAAATTCCGCAACCGGACTATTATTTTTAGCACCATTTATAAATAAGCTTGGAACGTTAATCGGTGAAGAAGCAGCAAATAGATTATACTCAACCGTTAATATAAGTCTACAGCTCGTGGCTTTTGGAGTTCCCCCAATAGCTGCAACACTTGCATACATTTTATTTGCTGGATGGATAATTTCTTTACTTTTACAAATATCAAGATATACAGGTTTTACCGTTTTTAAATTTGAAAACAATATTTTAATAAGAAGAGGATTAATAAATACCTATTGCCGAATTTTAAATATTAATGATATAAACGCCATATCAATAAAACAAAGCTTACTAATGAAAATATTTAAGTTAGAAAGCGCATATATAAATGCTATTGGTAACAGTAAAGAAAAGGGCGACAAAAGCATGCTTATTGCTTGTGCATCCCAAAAATCTCTTAAGAAATCTTTATATAATATAATTCCAGAAAACTTATTTGTAGATATAAACAAAAATGCTTTATTCTCTGTGTCTCCTAAATTAAAAACAATAAAAAGTTTTATTTTTGTTCCAGTATCAATCCTTACAATTGGTTTAACAATATCTACTATTCTTTATAATAACAGCAACTATGAGCAATTTATAATATTATTTATGATATTTATAATTCCTGTTCTAATATGGTGGACAATATTCAGAATAATTGCATATAAGCACTCAAAAGTATGTTTATATTCAAATAATCTTTTAATTAATGGATTTAAACATCTGTCACTAGTTTCAGGAAACATATCTTTAAATAAAATACAGTCTATACAGATAACACAAAACCCCCTTCAGCAAAAAACGAAGAGGGCAAATCTTAAAGTATATATTTTTTCTGAACGAGAGGATTATTTCATAGTTAAGCATTTAAACCTAACAGATGTTGAAAACCTTGTTGAAAAGGTGAATAACTTGTTTAATTAAAACAAAAAATAGATCAACTCACTATTTAATTTGATATGTAATTTATATTTTTGCTAATAATTTCTTTACTGTCTCACAAGATTTTCTAGCAGAAATTTCAGCAAACTTTTCATAACTATACACAGAATGTTCGTCTGCACCATCAGATATAGACCTTAAAACAATAAATTCAACACCATTTATATAGCAAACTTGCCCTATACTTCCCCCTTCCATTTCACACGCAACTCCATTGAAAATCTTTTCTAACTTATGCAACTCCCCTTTATTATCAATAAATTGATCTCCGGTAATAACGGTTCCTCTAAAAAACGTTATATTTTCTTCTCTTAAAAGCTGCGAAACCTTGTCTACTAAATATTTAGAACAAG
>CAKSUE010000034.1 GCA_934501135.1 uncultured Eubacteriales bacterium
ACCCTAAACAATTAAACATTAAGGTTCTCCATTTCCTTTGCAGCTGCACCTAAAACACCATTAATAAATGATGCTTCATCTTCTGTGCTATATTTTTTAGTAAGCTCAACCGCTTCATTAATTGAAACACTCTTCGGAATATCATCTTCATACAGCATTTCATAAACCGCAAGGCGCATAACAGAAAGAGCAACCTTAGAAATTCTGTTTTTTTTCCAGCCTATTGTATTGTCTTCAATAACTTTATCTATACTTTCTTTATGTTCACAAACTCCATTAAACACTTTTCTTGCAAAAGAGCTTATTTTTATGCTTCTGGAAATCTGTGCATTCTCAATTATTTGTTCTATAGTTTCATTTTTAAAATTAGATTCAAATATGAGTAAAAAGGCTTGTTCTCTGGATTCATGTCTTTTCATATTTTTAAATACACTAAATAATACATTTAGTGCTTGTCCCTCCTTGGTAATAACTTAATAGTCAAAATAATAATCTATAAAATAGACTATTATAAAAAATATTTTAAAATATTATTTATAATAGTAAAAAAACCAACTAGCCAAAAACAATATAATGATTCTTGTATATTATACCATAAAACATAACATATTCAACTATCTTATTGCACATAAACATAAATTTAGCACTGAATAGAAATATAAAAATACGATCAATTCCGGGGAAGAATATAAATCTATATCCGGATATTGATCGCATAAATTTATTTTGCTTCGGTAATTTTAATTTTATCGAAACCTATTCCTGCCTGGCCAGAAACTATATCTTTAACTGTTATAGCAGTAGTTTCATTAAGGCTTCCAGCATTAACAACAACACTGCATTCGCCATTTTGTATAAATGCCAAACAATCTTCAAATCCTTTTGCTCTTATAAGACTTTCTATATTGGCTTCTTGTTGTATGTTTTTAGCAATATCTGCGGCCTGTTTTATAGCCTCTGCTTTAGCTTCCTCGCTAGACTTTATGTCATTTAAAATGCTTTTAACCATTTCAGTTGCTTCATCTCTAGCTGATTGACGATTAAGTTTTGCTTGTGCAAAAAACTCGTTGGCTTCTCCCGATACTTTTTTCTCTTCTGTTTCCTCTTTATTGTCATTATCAAATTTATTGTCGTCTTGAGGCTGTACACTATTATTTACATATTTTGCCTCACCTAATTCTTTTGTTGAATTCACAACATTTGTAGCAATTAAATCACTATTGTCTGAAAACTGCCAATTTAAATATACGGCTGCTCCCAACGCTAAAACCAGTGCTGCAAGAAGAACTTGACGTTTACCTAAACCCATAATATTTACCTCCATTACTTGTCATTTCTAAATTAGACTATTATTAATTTATAAAACTTTCAACATAACCTTACTTTGTAACACATACTCTTTTGCTAGTAATATTAAGCGCCGTTGTAACGGCATTAATTACCTTTTGTTGAACCTCGGGGTCATCTCCACCAGAACAAACTACAACCACCCCCTTAACTGTAGGCTGTACTTCTGTAATTGCAAGAGCTTTTTCTTCACCGTTTGGCCCTTTAACTGTTATGTATTTTGTTTCTGAATCATCACTTTTCTGTCTTCTCTTTAATTCTCCGTTTGATGAGTCCTCTGTATCTTCTATATTTTTCTTACCTTCAGTTGCATATATTGTTTGGGTTCCATTTTCAATAGTGACCATTACTTTGCAATCTCCAGCTCCTTTTATACAAGATACCATGTTTGTTAAGTTTGTCTCTAATTGTCTTACATAATCATCTATTGATGTTGACTCTACCTTTTGATTAACTTCCTTACTTTTTTTCTCTGATTTTACAAATCCTGAAAAAAATATTAATGCTATTCCTATAATCCCAACAATTATAATAATTTTTTTATATTTATCGTTTGAATACAGTTCAGCAAATATGCTTTTATTATTAGAATTACTATTTCCACAATTCATAAAACCACCTCAGACCAATTTGCACTTCTTTCTTCTATAGTACCTCTATATCAATATCTAACTTATCTTTTAATCTTTTTCTTACCTCCTCTTTTTCTACCGGTTTCATATTATCTATATAAATTTTAACCTTACTAATTGATATGCAATCTTTGTCCTGCTTATCCATAATTACATCTATTTTTTTACTCTTAATATCCATTACCTTTAATTCGTCCATTACAACTTTTCTAATATTTTTGCCTGCTACATCTAAAGATTGTTCATATATCTTATCGCTAAAATTATTTTCTGATTTCAAAATACTTTTTTTATTATTTATACTTATATCAATATTTGAAACTGTATCTATTAGCGGACTAATAATAGCGATTACCATAAAAGCACCAAATACTAATCTTACTATTTTTTCCATTCTTCCATCTGGTGTCATAAATTCAAGCATCGTACATGCAATAGCAGAAATGCAAATTACACTTATCCACGATTGCACACTATTCACTATTGACCACCCCCAACAGTTAAAACAATTCCGGTTGAAATTATTAGTATTGTTATCACGCAAAGAAGAATAACCAACATTGTACTCACAATTTTTGAAGATGATCTTAACATCTTAGAAATTTGTATTAACCCAAATATGTCACTAATAGATGCACATATTCCAAGAGAAGCAAGCCATATAAAGCACTCTATTATTGGAGGAAGAAATATAAATCCAGATGCTAAAATAGCAAATGCACCTACTCCTGACTTTAGAAGCTTAAGACAACTAAATACTGTGGTATATGCATCGCTTAGTGCACCTCCAACTATAGGTACAAAACTACTAATTGCAAATCTCATACTTTTTGTCCCTATGTTATCTACAGAAGTAGATACAAATGTTTGAATTGTTAAAAGAGATACAAAAATTGCCATTACAAATTCCAGTACCCACTTCACAACCTTATTAAACATATCGCTAACGCCTGAAAGGTTAAGTTTGGGCGATATTGAAGATACAATAGCAACTGCTAAAACCATATTCAACATGGGAACTAGTAGCCTAGAAGCTATTTGAGATATTGTATCACCTAAGGTCACCATCATAAAATTATAGCTTCCTGCAGATAATGTTTGCCCTGAAGATATCATAACGCCCGTAAGAACAGGGACATATAAAAGCATAAAATTTGATGAGTTTTGTATTACTGAAGATAAATTATTAATACATTCAACTATCGGTGCAACAATACAGGCACAGATACAAAGTATACCAACAACTCCCAGTACATCAGAAAGTGGTTTACTACCAAATGATGTTTTCATTCCATCAAATAACGCACATAAAAGTATAATAGACACAATAATTGATACCGATGTTATAGGTTTATATGATTTCCTTTTTGCTATATTTAAAAGTTCTGTAAACACTTTATCGGGTGAAATGCTAGAAATATCATTCCAGTCTACTCCTGTTACACCAATATTATTCAGGCTCTCCTTTGTCTCTTTTGGAACCTCCTCTTCCAAATTATCTGCACCGCTAATTTCCATTTGTTCTTTATATATATCTTCAAAAATATTTTCGTCGTATGAGTATACCGGAACCGAAAAATAAAATAGTGAAATAAGAAATAGTGCAGAAACTAATATTATCCTTTTCATTTTATATACCTATCCTATAAGCTCCAATGCTATACTTGTAATTCTTTCGAACAGAGGTAGTGATATAATGAGAACCATTAATTTTCCAGCGACTTCTATTTTTGAAGATAAAGCTGTTTCTCCGGCATCTTTGCAAACATCCGAAGCAAATTGTGTTAAAAAGCAAACACCTAATACCTTAAAAAGGATTTCTATGTACTCTAGAGGTATTTTAGTTGCCGCTAAAAGCTGCCGTATTTGTGATACAACTCCTGTAATATGACCAAATATTACTCCTATGATCAGGATCCCTGCAACTATTCCAACCGCAATAGAATATTCTGGATTATATTTTCTTAATATTACAGACAAGAAAGCTGTAACTATTCCTATCATACAAATTGCTACTATATTCATATCTTACAATCCAAACACTGATTTAATCGTCTTAAATAATTGATCTATTTGTTGTATTATCATCATCAATACAACTATTAACCCTGCTATGGTTGTCATCATTGCCTGGTCTTCTCTTCCCGATCTCACAAGGAGCTGATTTAAGACCGATACAATTATTCCAATTGCTGCTATTTTGAAAATTAAGTCAACGTCCATATATTATTCCTCCATTTCAACACATAGCAAGGACAATTGCTACACCAGAAAATAATCCAAGCATTATGTATATACGACCTTTTTTCTTCTTATCTTCAATGGCTGAAGCCAATACATCGTTCATAAGTTTAATATTAAGTCTACAATGAGATATCTGTCCTTCGATATCACTCTCACCCAGACTTATACCAAAATCCTTTATTAAATTTATGTCTTCCGTTGTTAACCCGGTGTCTTTGCTTATTTCATTGGTTGCTTCTGCCCATGCTTTTGGAAATGCTACATTGGTTTCCATCTTTTTTATACAATTTTTTATAAATGATGAAATATATGGAGAATCCTGCTGTCTTTTAAGTATTTCTATAATAGGTATAGCTGAAAATCGAATCTGAGTTTCACAGAAAGACATAAATTTTATGTATTGATTTAAGAAGGCGACTCTCATACTTAACCTATGCGATGCCATATATCCTACTGCTGTCCCTGATAATATGAGCATTATTGACCCTATCAATTTCAGCATTTATTTCTTCCTCCTCATATACCTTTTCAATACATCCGGGTAAATTCCTGTTTTTCATAATAACTACCTTTTTAAACGCTCCTGTAGCCATTAGTTTTTGCGCTGATTTTCTTTTTACAAATTCAGATATATTTCCGGCATGTATGCTTGCAATTATTGAAACTCCTGCATTTAGTCCTTCTTCCAAGGCCGAAATTTCCTTATCGCTTCCTAACTCATCACAAATTACTACTTCCGGAGATAGTGCCCTTATAGCCTGTATTAATCCTTCACCTTTAGGATATAAATTTAAAATATCACATAATCCTAAATCATTTTGGCTGGATCCTAAAAACATTGATGAAATTTCTCCTCTTTCATCTACAACCGCTACTTTTTTCATATATCCTAAGATTCCATTTGATAATACCCTTGCTATATCTCTTAACATAGTCGTTTTTCCGCAAGATGGAGGCCCTGCTAGTAACACTCCATTATTGCCTCCCCCTAATACTTTAATTAGATTTAAATCTTCTAAATATACTTGCCTTGCTATTCTTATATTTATTGATGATATATCCTTCAAGCCTATAACATTTGAGTTGTCAAATACCGCTGTTCCGCAGATACCTACTCTATGTCCACCTTTTATAGTTATAAATCCGTTTCTTATTTCCGACTGATAACTATAAACTGAATAATCACACATATTATTAAATGTCTCTAAAATTTCACTTTGATGTATAACCAAGAGATTTGCATCTGTGCACATAGTAGGCATTCCGGATCTTGTTATAAAGTAAGAATTTTTTTTACAGTTTATTACTATTGGTTTGTCCGATCTTACCCTAATTTCCTGAGCCTCTAAAGCAATATTTTCAGGAATTACACCAAGCAAACTACTAATCCTTTTGGGAAAATATTTTGTTATTTCTTTAAATTTATCCTCTGCTTTTAATTTGTCCATTTGTCATACCATCCTTTCTTGTAATACATATGGACAAACCACTGTCTTTAGAACAAAATTATTAAATTTGTTTTTACACAAATTATAAATTTCTAAAAACACACAATAAAAAACACACTAACCATTAAACGATTAGTGTGATTTCTAAATTACTCATATCTTATCAGAAACTTCAATATTTACTTTATATTCTCCATAGGCCCAGCATGTATTCCGATTATTTATTTTCACCCTAACCGGAACTTCAGTGCTACCTGTGAAATCTTTTCTTTCTGACATATCAATCTGGCCAATAAGGTCTGAATTCACAACATCCCCTATTTGGCTTGACGAGCCTATTACTGCAACAGATATCTCTTTTGTGCTAACTGACGCTTGTTTATTTTCAGGTAGATTAATAAACTCAAAGTTGGTTAATGTCTTTGTAGCACTTGTATAACCACTTAAATCTATTGTTAATGCTACATTATACACATTACTTATACTCTTACAACCAATTGGTAAGTCGAGGGATAAGTCAAATGTAGTTTTATCTAAATTTACTGTTGAAAAGTCCAAAGAAACTAAGTTTGCAGTTGTCATTGTTTCAAATATTTCTTCTGGTGCCGCTATTTCCATACTGCTGGGAGTTACTTTAACTCTGCTGCTCGAAGCTGATAATGATTCCGGATTATTTTTAAATACCGGAGTAACCGGTAATGTTTTTCTCAGCAGTATAGGAATAGTCACATCTTCTGAATCAACACTCAATACAATATTCTCACTTGAAATAACATCACCATAACTATCATACATAACTAATGGTGCTGTTAAATTTTTTGTCTTTTCTAAAACTCCTGAGACTTCCGCTTCTGCAACAATTTTCTGCACTTTAGAAATTTCTGACTCTGGGCCGGATATTCTTACCTTAGGTGATGAAAAAACAGTACTACCAGCAAAATATTTAGGATCTGATTTATATTTTATTCCATCCTCTACTGTAAATTCAACCTCTTTATATCTATCTACCATAACTGTTATAAATCCTGGTGTTACACCTGAATAGAACTCATAGTCAGTTAAAGTGCTTGCCTTACGTGCTGTAAGCTCAAGAGTATAATTACCCGGAGCAGTTATAGAACTAGCCTGCTGGGCAATTACTCTAATGTCTGATTTAGAAAGCTGCCCCACAACTATTCTATTACCTGTAACCGAAACTTCAGCTGTTAAGTTGTTTCCACTGAAAACTCTTAATCCATCTGAAACAGCAACTCCCGAAAGTTCTATATTTATAGGTATATCAGATATAGTTATAGGTCTACTTTCAGTCTCATTCGAGGATATAATCAACCAAATTATAAATGCTAGTACTATAGATAAAATTATAATAAATTTTTCCCTATAGAATAAATTTTTCATATTAAACTTGCCAAGGTCAATCTTTTTCATTTTTGTTCTCCTTCCCTGTTCTCAGGCTACCTAACTTTTTTGAATTGCCCTCTACATTCTCAGGAAGGATTAAATCCCTCAATTCACGTTCCAAAGTTTCTTTATTATAATTTCGTTTTAGAACACCATTTACCGCAACTGAAATGCTTCCTGTCTCCTCAGATACAACTACTATAGCAGCATCTGAGTTTTCACTCATCCCCATTGCTGCTCTGTGTCTGGTGCCTAAATCAATACTTACATTTTCATTTCGCGTTAATGGTAATATGCATCCTGCTGCATAAACCATACCGTCTCTTAAAATCATTGCAC
>CAKSUE010000035.1 GCA_934501135.1 uncultured Eubacteriales bacterium
ATGTAACGGTGCTTTATTGTAAAATATATTCCCTATTATTGCAACTGATGGTTTAGCGTTGACAACTGTTCCTGTATCAATAATATCGCCTAACTTTGTTTTCCTCTCGAAAACCATAAGAGCACCGGTTTTACTCTGTTTAAATCCTGCTGCTGCATCCGACACAACTTTAATTGCATCCTTTTGGGCTTTTATATATTCTTCACTGTCTTTAGACGGAAAAGACCAATAATCCCCTAATTTGCTTCGTCCTATTTGCTCCAGTGCTCTCCTTAGTTCTGGCTGAAATACAACTATAAGAGCAATTACGCCAAACTGAAAAACGCTGTCTAATATAGTACTAAGCATTTTCAAGTTAAACTGATAAGATAAAAAGTACCCGATCACTAATATAACAATACCTTTAACTAATTGCTCTGCTCTTGTTTCTCTAACTATTTTTATTAAGCTATATATTATAAATGCAACTACAGATACATCTAAAAGGTCAGCAATTCCAAATGTATTCATTAGACTAATAAATGACCTAAATAAACCCGAAATATCCATTATACTTCCTTCCATATTAACCATTTAAAATTTACTATATATTATAAGTTTAACATATATTTACATATATGCAAGATTAATTCTTAAATTATATACTTTTTTTCAAATCTCTTTATGGCCATAACAAAATAGTCTATATCTGAAACCTTTGTAAAATATGATGGACAAACTCTAACCGCTCCAGTTTCTAATGTGTCGTAAAAATTATGAGCTAACGGTGCACAATGCATTCCTGCTCTTACCGCTATACCTTCTTTATTTAAAAATTCTGCAACTGTTTCGCTATCTTTGCCCTTTATATTGAATGAAAGTAACGGAACACAATATTTTGGATCTGGTTTTTCTGTATATAGCTTTACACACTTTATTTTTGAAAGCTTATCATATAGCCTAAGAATCAAGCTAAATTCATGTTTAAATATATTTTCAACTTTAGTTTTAGAAACAAACTCAACCCCAGCTCTAAGTCCAGCTATACCTGGCATATTAGGGGTACCACTTTCAAATTTATCTGGCATAATTTCAGGCTGATATAACGACTGCGATCCGGTTCCTGTTCCACCTTCAATAATAGTATTAAGTTTTTCTGGATCTTTCACTATTAGTATTCCCACCCCCATTGGGCCCATTAATCCTTTGTGTCCTGCAGCACAAAGAAAATCTATTTTATTTAACGTTAAATCTATTGGTACAACTCCAGCACTCTGCGCTGCATCTACCATTGTTGGTATGCCATATTGTCGACCCATAGCCGATATTCTTTCAACAGGAAACTTTATTCCCCAAACATTTGAAGCATGCATACATACAATTAATTTTGTTCTTTCATTTAAAGATTTTCTAAACGAATTAAGTGTTTTTTCATCGTCACCAGGGAAAACACTAGCTGTAGTAAAGCTTACACCTTGGTCGTTAAGTTTTTTTATAGGCCTCATTACTGCATTATGCTCTAAGCAAGACACCACCACATGATCTCCAGGCTTTAACATACCCTTTAAAACCATATTAATACATTGTGTGCAGTTAAGAGCAAATACAATGTTACCTTCATCTTCAAAGTTAAACAATTCCGCTATAGCCTTTCTACATTTATAAATCTCTTCTGCAGATGCAATTGACATTTTATGTCCACTTCTTCCGGGATTAGCACCATATATCCTCATTGCTCTCGATACTGCTGTACTTACCGATACCGGCTTAGGAAAGGATGTTGCAGCGTTATCTAGGTATATCATAGGATAACCTCCCTATCTGTTCTACCTAAAATTTTTATTCCACTCTTAAGCAAAATTTCCTCTGCCTTATCTGGATCATTTCTTACATATACACTATAATTGCAGCTTCCCACAACATCTCTTCTTGGTGTTCTTATAATTTCTGATGTTATCCCTCTTTTGCTTAATACATTTTTTGCTTTCATAGCCTGTGTGATCGAACCTATTATTATAAGAGGCTTGCCCACAAAAATCACCTCGTTATTCTTTTTATATCATACCGATTATCAAATTATTGTGAATTAAGTCCCATAAATATTATATGCTAAAAAAAAAATAACGGTGACTGTATCACCGCTACTCATTAAGTAAACATACTGCATGTGCAGACATTCCTTCCAGCAATCCTGTAAATCCTAGCCCTTCTTCAGTTGTTGCCTTTATATTTATTCTATTAGGTTCTAGATTCATAGTCGAAGCTAGTTTTTCTATCATACTACTAATATATGTTTTTATCTTTGGTTTTTGTGCAACTAAGGTAACATCTATATTGGATATTTTAAATCCATTTTTCTCTATAATTGAGCAGACTTGCGATAACAGCTTCAAACTATCTGCATCCTTATATTTAGGATCTGTATCGGGAAAAATTCCTCCTATATCGCCTAATCCTGCTGCACCTAGTAATGAATCCATCACGGCATGAGTTAAAACATCTGCATCTGAATGCCCTAGGAGTCCTCTCTCATAATCTATTTTAACCCCACCTAATATAAGATCTCTACCTTCGACTAATCTATGAACATCATATCCATGACCAATCCTCATTTATTAACACCTCTATTTTTTAGTATTGTCCTTGTGTATTCTATATCATCTACTGTTGTAAGCTTTATATTTGTGTAATCACCTTTTAAGATATGTACTTTACCGCCATTGTTTTCAACAAGCTGGCAATCATCTGTGTAGTTCTGTTGTAGTTTTTCTGAAATTTTCAATGCATCCATATATATTTTCTTTTCAAATACCTGAGGCGTTTGAACGGCCCATAAGACTGATCGATCTGGTGTTGATTCAACAAATCCATCCTTACCGACAACTTTTATAGTATCTTTAACAGGAACACCCATCGCGGCACATTTAAATTCAAATGCTTTTTCTACTACATTTGAAATTGCATCTGGCGTAATAAGAATTCTGGCACCATCATGTATGCAAAAATGTGTTGCTAACTTACTTGTTTTCTCTATTCCCAATACAACAGACTCTTGCCTACTATTTCCGCCTTGTGTAACAATAGAAACCTTTTTTATATTATTTTCAACAATAATATTTGTCATATTTTCTATATGTTCTTTTTTACAAACGACCACTATTTCGTCGATAACATTAGACATTTCAAACGCTTCAAGAGCATATATAACAGCTGGTTTTCCACATATATCAATAAATTGCTTATTAACTCCCATGCGTGTAGAGTTCCCTGCAGATACAATTACTGCACTTACAAATTTACTCATTTTTTAATATTTATCCTTCCCTTTACTTTCTATAATGTATATTTAATTCCTAATGAAATTGCAGCTTTGTTTTGTTCAAGCAATTCGCTCTTTTTCTTTGGTACACACCTCTCAAGTCCTTTATAGAGTGATTCTTCCCGGCAAAAAGCTGTTTCCTTAAACATTTTTCCCAACATTATCATATTTGCCAACCCTTTTATATTATTTTCCTCTGCCAATTTTGTTGCAGGTATATAAAAAGTAGTAATGTCCGATCTTTCAACTTTTTTGTTTATAAGGAAGCTATCGATTACAACTGTTCCCTCACTTTGGACTGCCCCAACAAACTTTTCGAAAGATGGCAAGTTCATTGCTATAAACACATTTGGAGAAACCACTAAAGGAGATCCTATTGGTTCATCTGATATACAAATACTACAATTTGCTGTACCGCCCCTCATTTCCGGCCCATAAGATGGTAGCCACGAAAGTTCTTTGTTTTCTAAAAGAGCAGCATAAGCTATAACTTTTCCTGCAAATAATATTCCCTGTCCTCCAAATCCAGCCATAAGTACATTATAGTCTTTACTCATACGTCTATATTTCCTCCTTTTTAGTATCTTTATATATACCTAAAGGATAGTACTTGAGCATATTTTCTCTTAACCAAGTTAAAGAATCTACTGGACTCATACCCCAATTAGTTGGGCATGATGATATTACTTCTATAATTGAAAATCCATTTTTATCTATTTGATTTTTAAATGCTTTCTTTATCGCCTTTTTAGATATATTAACATTTTTTACACAATCCACACTAACTCTTTGAGCTAAAGCAACACCATCTAATGTAGAGAGAAGCTCGCAAACTCTAATTGGATACCCTGCAGAGTTAACATCTCTGCCATATGGAGTTGTTTGAGTAATTTGTCTGGGAAGAGAAGTTGGAGCCATTTGACCGCCAGTCATCCCATAAATAGCATTATTAATAAATATAACGGTTAAGTTTTCACCCCTGGTTGCCGCGTGGACTATTTCTGCGGTACCTATTGCCGCTAGATCTCCATCTCCTTGATATGTAAAAACTACATTTTCTGGCAATGCACGTTTAACTCCCGTTGCAACTGCAGGCGCTCTACCATGTGGCGCCTGAATCATATCGCAATTAAAGTAATCATAATTCATTACCGCACACCCTACAGGAGCTATACCGATAGTCTGCCCTTCAATGTCAAACTCATCTATAACTTCTGCTATAAGTCTATGCACTATACCATGGCTACAACCAGGACAATAATGCATATTCACATCAGACATAGACTTCGGTTTTTGAAATATGATTTCCATTATTCATTACCTCCGGATGCAAGCTTCTTTATCTCATGTAAAACCTCGTTAGGAGTTGGTATTATTCCTCCCGTACGCCCATAAAAGTGGACAGTTCTTGAACCATTAACTGCAAGTCTTACATCATCTACCATTTGTCCCATGCTCATCTCGACGCAAAGAAATTTATTAGTTTGTTCTACATATTTCTGTATAAACTTATCCGGAAATGGCCATAGTGTTATCAGACGTATTAGTCCTGCCTTTATGCCCTGTTTTCTTGCCATGTTAACAGCACTTCTGGAAATCCTTGAAGATGCCCCATATGATATTAAAATAATATCAGCATCATTCACTAAATATTCTTCTGCCATTTGCTCATTTATTTTTACCATTTCATAGCGATTATATCTCTCGACAACCAATTTTTCAAGCTCCTGTGGAGTAAGATATAATGAGTTTATAATATTATGTTTTCTTTTATTTTTATGACCATTTGCTGCCCAAGGTTTTTGCGGTAAAGTTAAGTCGTTATTTTCTTTTATTTCAACCGGTTCCATCATTTGTCCTAACATCCCATCTGCCAAGATCATAGCTGGCATACGGTATTTATCTGCATTATAGAATGCTTTTGATACCAAATCAATCATCTCCTGAACAGTTGATGGAGCAAAAACTAAAATCTGAAAGTCACCATGACCTGTAGCTTTAGTTGCCTGCCAATAGTCTGCCTGGGAAGGTTGAATACCTCCAAGTCCGGGACCTCCCCTTTGTACATTTATAATAAGCGCTGGTAAGTCTGCCGCAGCCATATATGATATAGCCTCCGATTTAAGACTTATTCCCGGGGATGATGATGACGTCATAGCTCGAACTCCTGCGGCGGCAGCACCTAACACCATATTTGCTGCTGCGATCTCGGATTCTGCTTGTAAATATGTACCTCCAATTTTAGGCATTCTTTTTGCCATATAAGCTGCAAGTTCCGTTTGAGGAGTTATAGGATATCCAAAAAAGTGCTTGCATCCAACCATTATTGCTGCTTCTGCTAAGGCTTCGTTGCCCTTCATTAAAACACGTTCTGCCACAAAGTTCACCTACCTTTCCACTATAATAGCAACGTCCGGACACATTGTGGCACATGCTGCACAACCTATGCATTTTGTATCATCAATAAGTTCTGCCGGATGATATCCTTTTTTGTTTATTTGAGTTTGTGAAAGTTTAATTATCCTTTTAGGGCAAAACTCCACACACAATCCACAACCTTTACATTTATCTTCTAGTACTGTTATTCTCCCCATTTATATTCCCCCTAGAATATTAAAAACAAATATATTAAAACCACGGAGGTTTTACATACATATAGCTTTTAAATATATTATCGAATTTGCCCTTCAGTTGATCTGAAATATCAGCTGAGGCTATTGTCATTGCAATTGGTAAATTCACTTCTTTAGACACAGCGTCTGCATACTCACCTGATTTCACAATATCATCAGCAGTTGTTGTGTTTTGTAGATGTGAATTATTAATTATAGCTGTAACATTAAGCCCAGAAGTTGATTCAATCTCCTTTAGTATTTTAGCTGCGCCTTTAGGCGTTGAAGTTTCCTTCCTATATTTATTTATTATATATAGCATATCATAATCATTTGTATCTTCTATCTCTTTAGAAAACCTTGAAAGCAATTTAGCTCCTACATCATCACCGCCAACATCGAATATTACATATCCATTCTGATTTGAAAATACAGAATAAACTTTCGGTGAAATGGCAGGTAAATCCAAATTAGAATTTGCATATATAGGAGATATCAATTTTATATTTTTCTCACTTAATAAATCTATGTAATCAGATGACCTAAAATACGGGTTAACAATATCAAAGTCTACTAAAGTAACATTTTCACTCTTGTTTGCTAAATACATAGCCAGATTTATTGAAAAATTTGTTTTACCACAACCATAATGTCCACATACAACTATAAATCTTTTTAAATTTAGCAGTTCTATCACCTCGTGAAAGTATATAATTATATTATAAATATTCTATATATTTTTATCAAGTATATAACATTTCAAAGCAAATTATGTTTTCTTTGACTATTTCCTTGAAAATCATAGTAAAAATACTATATAATAAAAACTGTATACTTTAAACATAGAGAAATTTTACAGTCTCTATAGATATGATTTGGAGTGATTTTTTGGAGTCTTTAATTAAAGAGCTGGTAGAAAAATTAAATAACAATTTAGGTTCAGAATTAATTATTTTTTTAATATCTATGATGCCTCTTCTTGAATTGCGTGGTGGGCTATTAGCGGCAAAATTTTTAGATGTTGATTGGAAAATGGCTTTACCAATATGCATTGTTGGTAATTTACTTCCAATTCCTTTCATATTGCTTTTTATTAAAAAGGTTTTTATTTGGATGAAAAATACTCGTTTTGTTAAAGCAATAGATAAATTTGAACAACGTCTTAGAAAAAAGAGCGAATCTATTTTAAAATATGAAACATTTGGATTATTTTTGTTTGTTGCTATTCCACTTCCGGGAACAGGGGCGTGGACTGGCGCTGGCGCTGCATCCCTTTTAGAAATGCCTATTAAAAATTCTATCATATCAATCTTCCTTGGGGTTATTTCTGCGGGAATTATTATGACTTTACTTTCCTACGGAGTCTTGGGACTTTTTTGTTAAAAATAATAAATTATACTAATCTTAACTTCTATTATATATAATAGAAGTTTTTCTATTTAAATTTAGGAGATGTTCTTTTGGAAACCATTAATTCAGATATAGCAATATTGGG
>CAKSUE010000036.1 GCA_934501135.1 uncultured Eubacteriales bacterium
GGCGTGTACTGATGTTTAGCAAAAAGGATCTAAACAGAAAGAATACAGAAGTTGATAAAAAGCTAGGTAGAGTATTGGAAGTATATAAAGTTTGCTCTGAAAAAACACTTAGAGTTTTAAATTGTAGTTTTGAGAGACTAAAAAATGAATGTGAAAATATTGTAGGGTTTTTATATAATAAATTACTAACGATTGTTAGAGATATGGGTAAGGTTTGGAAAAGAGTAATGGACAAAATTATTAATATATCGCAAAAATTGTTTAGACATATGATTCCTATAGTTAATAGGTATAGAAAAAATTTATCACTTAGATTATCTTATGTAAAAAAAGCTTATGAAAAAGGCTTTGTTAATGCAGTTGCAGAGGTATTATCTATTAGTCGAAATCGGTTAATGGAAAATAAGAACTTATTATCTAAATCGGCTTATATAGCTGCACCTGTTGCTACTATTACTATTATGCTTTGCACAATAAGTTATTGGAATAATCTAGACTATGGATTGGCTCTTGCTTATGATGGAGAGGAAATAGCTACTATTCAAGATGAAAGAACGTTTGAAGAAGCTAATCAGATGGTTAATCAAAAACTTATATATAATGGAGAAGAAGATTCGGGGTTTGGTAGTATACCTACTTATAAATTGGTTGTTAGTAGCTCCAGATACGATTCTTCTGTGGATGTAAGAGATAAAATTATAGAACAATCCAAAGATACTATCGAAGAAGGAACAGGTTTATATATTGATGATACACTTATCGGTGTTGTTAAAGACGGATCAGAAGTAGATGAAATACTAAAAGGTATTTTAGATTCTAATATTACAGGCGAAAACCAAGAGGCAAGCTTTGTTCAAAATGTTGAGGGAATAGATGGTTTATATCCTAAAGAATCCATTATAACATTAGATGATCTACTTAGGATAGTTAATACACCGGTTGTTAATGAAGAATTTTATGAAGTTAAACCTGGAGATACACCAATAACTATAGCAGAGTCTTTTGGAATGAGTGTTGAGGATTTGGAAGCTTTAAATCCAGGAGATATATTTGACTTAATGTTTGAGGGAATGAAAGTAAAGGTAAGATCTGCGAAGTCTATGCTTAGTGTAATTGTAACAGTTACAGAGTCGTATGAAAAAGAAATTGATTTCCAGACAGTAGAGACAAAGGATGATACTGAGTATACAGATTATTTAGTAGTAACTCAAGATGGAGAAAAAGGAAAAGAATTTTGTGTTGATAAAGTATCCTATATAGACGGTAAAGAGGTTCATAGAGAGTCGGTTAGCAAGACTGTTATTAAAGAAGCTGTAGATAAAGTTGTTATAGTAGGAACAAAGGAAAGAACTGCTTCATCTGTATACACTCAAGGAACAGGTAAAAGCACTGGAAGTTTAATTTGGCCAGTACCTTATACACATAACATAACAAGTTATTTTGGTCCAAGATGGGGCAGAATGCACACAGGTATTGATATTTCAGCAAGTGGTATATATGGTAAAGATATAGTAGCTGCAGATGGTGGTATTGTGGTATCATCTGGGTATAGCAGTGGGTATGGTAATTATGTTGAAATAGATCATGGAAATGGAGTTAGGACATTGTATGGTCATGCTAGTGAGTTGTATGTTTGTACAGGTACTAGAGTCTCTAAAGGAATGCCAATAGCTGCAGTTGGATCAACTGGTTTTTCAACAGGTCCGCATTGTCACTTTGAGGTTATTGTAGGAGGAAGCCAAATAGATCCTCTAAATTATGTATAAAAAGAAATATTTTGGCCACTTCATTAAGAGGTGGTCTTTTTATTTAATTTGTTGTTTTATATATGATTATTATAATAGTAAAAATATATTTAAGGCGATGATTAATGTGTCTGAAAGAAATATGTTTCTTCAAAAATCAAATGAAGTATTATCAGAAATTTATGACAAATTTCAAAAAATTAAATCTGTTAATTTAAATGATTTTGATTGTAACAAAACAGTATTAATAATAATTGATATGGTGAATGGTTTTGCTAAAGGTGGTGCATTGAGTAGCAAGAGAATATTATCTATTAATGGTAGAATAGCTGCCTTGTCAGACAGTTGCTCTAAATTAGGAATAGAAAAAATAGCATTTGCTGATAGCCATGCAGAAAATAGCCCTGAATTTAAAGTTTATCCTAAGCATTGTGTTAGAGGAGATTGGGAATCGATGCTTACAGATGAAATTATAAAATCAGGCAAATGTGTATTAATTGAAAAAAATTCTACAAATGGTTTTATAGAATCTAGATTTTTAGAGTGGTTAGAAAAAAATGAAGATATAGATAATTTTATAATTGTTGGAAATTGTACTGATATCTGTGTGCAGCAGTTTTCTTTAAGTTTAAAAGCATATTATAATATGAAAAATAGAGAGAAAAATATTATTGTAGTAAAAGATTTAGTTGAAACTTATGACCAGGATTTTCATTACTCAGAACTTATGTCTCTAATATCCCTTTACAATATGAATATAAATGGTATTGATATTGTTTCAACAATAACATTTTAAGAGGTGCAAAAATGAGTTTAGACCGTATTAATTTAACTATGTTAGCTGATTTTTACGAAATAACAATGGCTAATGGATATTTTAATAATAATCTCAAAGAAAAAATAGCTTACTTTGATATGTTTTTTAGAAAAGTACCTGATGATGGTGGATTTGCGATAATGGCGGGCCTTGAACAGCTCATTGAGTATTTGGAAAATATAAATTTTTCAGATAAGGATATTCATTATCTAAAGTCTAAAAACTTATTTACAGACGAATTCTTACAATATCTTAAAAACTTTAAATTTACGTGTGATGTTTGGGCAGTTCCTGAGGGAATGCCGATTTTTCCGGGAGAACCAATATTAACAATTAGAGGCCCAATTATTGAGGCTCAGTTTATAGAGACGATGGTTTTGCTAGCTATTAATCATCAGAGTCTTATAGCCACAAAGGCTAATAGAATAGTGCGAGCTGCCCAAGGAAGAGACGTTATGGAATTTGGATCAAGGAGGGCACAGGGATACGATGGAGCCATATATGGAGCAAGGTCTGCATATATAGGTGGATGTATAGGAACATCGTGTACAATAGTAGAAAGGGATTTTGGTGTACCTGCAATTGGTACAATGGCGCATAGTTGGATACAAATGTTTGATAATGAGCTTGATGCATTTAGAGCATATGCTAGGCAATATCCCTCAAACTGTATGTTCCTTGTTGATACTTATAATACATTAAAATCTGGTATTCCAAATGCTATAAAAATTTTTAACGAGGAAATTGTACCCAAGGGATTTAGACCCAAAGGTATAAGAATAGATAGTGGAGATATAACTTATTTATCTAAAAAAGCTAGGAAGCTTCTCGATGAAGCTGGCTTTCAGGATTGTAAAATTTGTGTTTCTAATTCACTTGATGAACATATAATAAACGAAATGATTTATCAAGGAGCTCAGGTGGATATTTTTGGTGTGGGAGAAAGATTAATTACTTCATTTTCTGCCCCTGTTTTTGGTGGGGTTTATAAGCTAGTTGCGGTAGAAGAAGGAGATAAACTTATACCCAAAATAAAGATAAGTGAAAATGTAACTAAAATAACTACTCCTTGCTTTAAGAGGCTTTGGAGATTATATGATAAGGATACAGGTAAATCGATAGCTGATGTGATAACTTTAAATAATGAAATAATAGACGATACAAAGCCCTATGAGATTTTTGACCCTGAGCATATCTGGAAAAGGAAGACAATTACTAATTTTATAGCTAAAGAAATAAGAGAAATGATATTTAAAAATGGAGTTAGATGTTATAATTCACCTAATTTAAATGAGATTAGGAGCTTTTGCAGGGAACATGTTGGGAAGCTTTGGGACGAGGTTAAACGTTTTGAAAACCCTCATAACTACTATGTAGATCTATCTAAGGCGCTTTGGGAGGAAAAACAGAGACTAATTTCAGAAAGTAAGCCCTAATTAAAAATTGTGTGTTTTAAGCAAAGAGGAGAATATTACAAAAGTTACAAAAAGTAACATTGATGTTACCTATTGTGTACTGTATAATAAAAATGCAGTCAAACAATAGGAGGTAATAATAATGAAAAAAATGATTGCATTTTTGTTAAGTTTTGTTTTGATTTTTAGTTCAGCATCAGTTTTTGCCGTTTCTGATGAAAATTCTAGTGAGAGCAAAATAAGCTGCGTTCAGGAATTTGATGAAGATGAAGTTAAAGACTTACCGTTCATGAGAAAGTGCTTTATGAAAATCAGGGAATTTTTCATCTTTTGTTTTACTTTTGGTGGTGCACCATCAGATACACCAGGAACAGGAAATGGTACAACGAGTTCAGACTCAACATCAAGTGATAATGACTCTATAGTTCCACCTGAGTCAGATACGGATTCTTCAGAACCACCTGAGTGTGATGTGGAGCCTTCTCCTCCATCAAATTTACCATCAACACCAGAATCTGATTCTGAAGAGACATTACCACCAGAATCAAGTACTCCAGATACAAGTATTCCAGACTCAAATACTCCTGAAGATGATAATAATCAAAATGAACCGTCAGATGAACCTGAATTGGGTGATGAACTTTTGAATTACGCAAATGAGGTAGTAAGATTAGTTAATGAACAAAGAGTAAAAAATGGGCTTAATACTTTATCTGTTGACGTAAATGTTCAAAAAGCTGCGCAAATTCGTGCAAAGGAACAAGAACAACGGTTTTCTCATACAAGACCTAATGGGACAAGTTGCTTCACAGCTCTTAAAGAAAATGGTGTGTCATATAGAGGAGCTGGAGAAAATATAGCTATGGGTCAAAGAAGTCCAGAGCAGGTTATGAATGGATGGATGAATTCTAAAGGACATAGAGAAAATATTTTAAATGAAAAGTTTACTAATATAGGTGTAGGCGTATATAAGGACTTAAATGGTAAATATTATTGGACTCAGATGTTTACTTATTAATATTAAAAATAAAAAGGACACTAAATAATTTTCTATTTAGTGTCCTTTTATATAGAACGAAAAAATCTAACAATTAATTATTTTTTCTGCATTATTACAAATTGTATTAAATGGATCGTTACCTAAATTTTCTATTATTAAATCAGCGTATTCTTTATATATTGGAGGACGTGTAGTAAGATTATGGCAATCAGTCCCTAATACATGAATATATTCGAATTTTATAAGCTTAAGAAGCTTTCTTTTTTTAAAGAAATTATTATTTAGGGACGATAAATTCATTTGGAATAAACACCCTAAATCTAAAAGTTTTCTATATATTTTAGTATTATTTATAACATCTGGATATCTTTCAACGTGAGCTATTATAGGTATAACATTATAAGTGTATATAAGTTTTTTAATTTTTTCAATAAACCTATTAGAAATAGACTCACTGTATGGCAACTCTAACATTATATAATTGGTCTTACCTATATATAAGTCAGAAATATCTTTATTGTTGAATATATAATCTGTAAAGTATGTTTCTGATGCAAGGATTAAATTTTCTTTTTTTATGTTACTATTTGAAATTAAATCATTATATGATTTCTCTCTTTTTTTAACAAAATCATTTATTGATATTTCATTAGAGTAAAAGTGAGGAGTAAGAACTATTTTTTCTATTCCTTGAGATATAAGCTCATTTATCATTTTTATTGATATTTCTGTATTTTTGGCACCATCATCTATAGATGGCAATATATGTGTATGAAAATCAACTAACATAATGTTCAACTGTCTTTATTGTAATAGTAACTATGATAGTTACCATAATATTTAGAATTTGACTTATTGGCAGAATTAAGAATAAAACCTAATACAGGGATATTAATTAATTCAAGAGAGCTTATAGCTTTTTTTAACATAGGATGTGTAGTGCTACCTTCTTTAACTACTAATATAACACCATCAGTATACTTTGCCATATATAAGGCATCAGAAACAATATTTATAGGGGGAGTATCAATAATTACATATTCATATTCACTTTCAAAAGAAGCAATTAGTTTTTCCATTCTTTTACTAGCTAATAAATTCGACGGAGAAGGAACTGATGTACCGGTAGTAAGAACATGTAAATCAGGATAATTTTTAACTGTTTTTACAGTAGAAGCTAAATTTTTTTTATCCTTTATAATAAGGTCAGATAATCCGTTTTCGCTACTAAAATTAAATAACTGAGACTGAGTTGGATGCCTAAAATCCATATCAATTAGCAAAACTTTTACATTCAATTTTGAAAGTTGCTTTGCAATATTTGAAGCAACAGTGCTTTTACCTTCAGATTCATAGGAGCTTGAAACAATAATCTTTTTACATCCGGATTTTATAATTGAGAACATAATATTTGCTCTTATATTCTCATATGCTTGAGTTAATTCAAATTCTGTTATCGATTTGTTTGAATTCTCTTTATAATTTTTTATCTTCATTTTTTATCCCCCTTCTTATTATTAGCTCTTTCTTTTGCAATTTGATCAAAGTAAGGGATAACTCCTAATATAGGTATGTTATAATTATTTCCTAAATCTTCTTCATTTTTTACTTTTACATTGAGTAAATCTCTTAATAAAACTATAGCGCATGATAAAACTAAACCTAATAATAATCCTATAAAGCAATTTTTTGTAAAGCTAGGACTAGAAGGAGAACTGGGGAGAGGAGCGGAACTGACAATATTAAGTTTAGAAGATTGTTTTAACCCTTCAATTGTTTCTATAGCAACATTTGATGCAGTATCAGCTAAAATTTTTGATTTTATCGGGGAATCTGTTTTAGCTGTTATACTAAAAATCTCTGTGTTATTTAACACTGCAAAAGTAATAGATTTTTTTATTTCACTTACTGACATGTCTACATTAGCCTGGTTACTTACCTTTGTATAAAAATCCATAGTACTGAGCATTTCTATATAGGTATTTACAACTTTTTGTGCATAATTTAACTCATTTATATTGGTAGTTTCTTTTGTGCCGGAACTATCAACATATAGCTTTGTTGATGTAGTATACATAGGAGTTATAAAAAATTTTGTAATAATAAATGCAATTGCTAAACAAGATAGACTTATTGAGACAATTAGAATCCAGTTTCTTTTTAAAAGGAGAAATATTTTTTTTAAGTCAATTTCCATGCAGTCACACTCGTTTCCTAAATTATTTACGATAATATTATATAGGATAGTACAAAAAAAATCAATTATAGACTTAAATTGTAGGAATTATTTATTCAATATTAATAATATTGACTATATCAGTTTCTTTATACGTTGTAAATAATTATAAATATTTGAGCAAATTAGCAT
>CAKSUE010000037.1 GCA_934501135.1 uncultured Eubacteriales bacterium
GCTAAAGCTGCAAGATAATAATTTTTGCACCCGGTTCTAGTTTTCCGGGTGCATATTTTATAATAACAAAGTACAGGGTTGCAATAGAAAATTGTGTACTTGATTTAGGTTTTTTATTGCAATTTTGCACTAACATGCGGAGCTTTTTTATGGACAATAAAATTATAAGTTATAATAACCCTCAAATAAAATACATTAAAAAACTTTTATCTTCGTCTAGGTTTAGACGTAAAGAGGGAATGTTTATAATAGAAGGTGCTAGACTTTGTTTAGATGCTTATAAAAGTGGTATTGAAATAATAAAATTGTTTTATACAATAGGTGCGGCTAAGAAATATAATAAATATTTAGCTGATGTTTTATATGCAACGGAAAATGAATTAATAAGTTGCGATGTTTTGAAACGTATTTCAAGTACAGAATCTCCCCAAGGTATTATATGTATTTGTAAAACACCAGATCAGAATATAAGTCTAAATGATATTTTAAGTTATAGCAAGATTATATGTCTTGAAAATATTCAGGATCCATCTAATCTTGGTACTATAATTAGAACAGCAGAAGCATTAGGAATAAAAGGAATTGCGCTTTCAGACGGATGCTGTGACTTATATAATCCAAAGGTACTAAGGGGAAGCATGGGTGCTGTATTTAGAGCTAAATGCTTTAATGTAAATGATTGTTCTAATTTTATAGATATTCTTAATAATGATAAATTCACTACGTATGCGTCTGTTCCAGTTAATGATGCGTTAAAGATAACTGAGGTGGATTTTAATGAAAAGTGTGCAGTGTTTATTGGTAACGAAGGTAATGGTTTAAGCAATGAAATTATAAATAAATGCAGAAAAAAGATTACTATACCTATGAATGGAAGAGCCGAGTCTCTTAATGCAGCTGCCGCGGCTAATATTATAATGTGGGAAATAGTTAGAGGAGTTTAAATACTTACATTAACAACACATATGAAAAGAGTGATATCATGGATAATAATATTATTTATTGGATATGGCTACAGCAGATTTTAGGATACGGAAATAATAAAATAAAAAATTTGTTATCAATACATAAAAATGCAAAGTTATTTTATGAACTAGGTTATAATGGTTGGAAATCAAGTGGATTTTTAACAGAAAAGGGATTGGCTAGGGCAAAACAGTATTCTTTAGATGCTGTTAAAATTATAACAGATAAATGTGTAAAATTAGGACAATCTGTAATTGCTTTTGATGATATTAAATATCCTGAACGCTTAAGAAATATAGATAATCCTCCATGTGTTTTATACGTGAAAGGTGATTTACCTGATATAGAAAATAGCGTTGCAATATCAATTGTAGGAACAAGGTCAGCTATTAATGAAAGCATGAAAAATTCTTTTGATTTTGCATATGAATTAAACAAAGCAGGTGTACTTATAATAAGTGGTGGTGCTGTAGGAATAGATGAATCAGCACATAAGGGTGCATTGGCGTCAGGAGGCAAAACTGTTTGTGTTTTGGGAAATGGAATTGATGTTAATTATCCTAGAGAAAACGCATCATTGAGATACAATATTTCTAGAAATGGAGCATTAGTATCTGAGTATCCACCGGGGACTTCTCCTGTACCAAGGAACTTTCCAGTTAGAAACAGAATTATTTCAGGATTATCGCTAGGTACGCTTGTTGTTCAAGCCAGTAGACGCAGTGGCGCTCTTATAACGGCAAATCTTGCAATAGAGCAAAATAGAGATGTATTCTCAATCCCAGGAAATATAAGAAGCAAACTATATGAAGGGACTAATAATCTTATAAAAAATGGAGCTAAACCTGTTACATGTCCAATGGATATTATAGAAGAATATATTGGTGTGTATGCAGATAAATTTAACATAAAAGAACTAGATATTGATACTGAAAGTAATTTTAGTAATGAAGACAAATTTTCTGTAGACATTACTTCAAAATATAGTTATAATGAAACAAAAACTGTTAAAGGCCTTTCAGATAATGCTAAGAAGGTCTATAATGTATTGGATCAGAATAAAAAGCATATTGATAATGTTATGATTCAAACTAAATTACCAACAAATATAGTATTACAAGCTATAACAGAATTGGAAATACATGATCTTATAGAGTCATATTCGGGAAAAAGATATAGCAAAAAATTAAAGTAATGTAGCATTATAAGATATTTTACAATATAGGTGGTGGAAGTGATGTCAAAGTTAGTAATAGTAGAGTCACCAGCAAAGGCGAAAACTATAAAAAAATACTTAGGGAAGGATTACGAAGTTGTAGCTTCACTGGGGCACATACGTGATCTTCTTAAAAGCAAATTAAGTGTGGATATAGAAAACAATTTTGAACCTCATTATATGGTAATAAGAGGCAAAACAAAATTTGTTAATGAACTTAAGAAACTTGCAAAAAAAAGTGATTATGTATATTTAGCAACTGACCCAGATAGAGAGGGAGAAGCAATTTCTTGGCACTTATCTTATTTGTTAGATCTAGATCCGGAGGAAAAGAATAGAGTTACATTTAATGAAATAACAAAGTCTGGAGTAGCTTATGGTATGAGTCACCCTAGAAAAATTGATATGGACCTTGTAAATGCTCAGCAGGCAAGGCGTATTTTAGATAGGCTGGTTGGATATAAGTTAAGTCCGTTTGTATCTCAAAAAATAAGGAGAGGTTTATCTGCTGGAAGAGTACAATCTGTAGCAGTTAGAATTATTGTTGATAGAGAAGAAGATATAAGAAAATTTGTTCCGGAGGAATATTGGACAATTTCTGCTAAACTTTTGAGGGAAAAAGATAAATTACCATTTACAGCTATGTTTTATGGTAATTCTAAAGGAAAGATTAAAATTGAAACCTTAGAACAGGTAAATTCAATTCTAAACGCTCTGGAGGATGCAGAGTATAAAGTTGCAAAGTACGAAGAAGGCACAAGAAAAAAACGTCCATCTCCACCTTTTATTACATCTACAATGCAACAGGAGGCATCTAGAAAATTAGGTTTTACATCAAAAAGAACAATGAAAGTTGCTCAAGAATTATATGAAGGTGTTGAAGTAAAAGGTTATGGTGCAATAGGTTTGATTACTTATATGAGAACAGATTCAATTAGAATATCTGAGGATGCTTTAAAGGATGTTAGGTCGTATATTGAAAACCGATGGGGAAAAAGATATATACCAGAAGAACCAAGAAGATTTAAATCTAAATCAAATGCACAGGATGGTCATGAAGCAATTAGACCCACAATGCCAAATTTGCATCCGGATGAAGTTAAAGAGTCACTAACTGCAGAACAGTATAAGCTATATAAATTAGTTTGGTCTAGATTCACTGCTTGCCAAATGTCAGATTGCATACTTGATACTAGAAAAGCCGATATAGAGGCTAATTCTTATATATTTAGAGCATCTGGATATACAGTTAGTTTTGACGGTTTTACGGTTCTATATGAGGAGAGTAAGGATGAAGAGACTGATGAAGCCTCGGTATTACCTAAACTTGAAAAAGGCATGATCCTCAATTTAAAGGAGTTAATTAAAGATCAGCATTTTACTCAGCCACCTCCAAGGTTTACAGAAGCATCATTAATTAAGGCTCTTGAAGAAGATGGTATTGGAAGACCTTCTACTTATGCAGCTACAATATCTACAATTCTAAGCAGAGAGTATGTTATAAAGGACGGAAAAACCTTAAAACCTACTGAGCTTGGTGAAGTAATAACAAATCTTATGAAGGAACGTTTTCCAAACATTGTAAACGTAAAATTCACAGCTGGAATGGAGAGTGACCTTGATACGGTTGAAAGTGGAAAGGTGCAGTGGGTAGATATTTTAGAAGACTTTTATGGCGATTTTGCTGAGACTTTAGAAAAAGCACAGAAGGACATGGAAGGTGTGAAGATCCAGCTAAAGGAAGATGAAACAGATATTATTTGTGAAAAATGTGGAAGAAAAATGGTCGTAAAAGTTGGAAAATATGGGAAGTTTATTGCTTGTCCAGGATATCCGGAATGCAAAAATATTAAAAAAATTGTAAACGAAACAGGAGCTGAATGTCCTAAATGTGGCGGGAAGATAATTGCCAGGAAAAGTAAAAAAGGTAGAGTGTTTTATGGCTGCAATAATTATCCGGATTGTGACTTTTTATCTTGGGATGAACCCAGTAGTGAAAAGTGCCCTAAATGTGGAAAAAATTTATTTATCAAAAAAGGGAAAAAGAAAAAATTATATTGTATAACAGAAAACTGTGGATACGAAAAGGCAGAGGATAAATAATGCAGATAAATGTGATAGGTGCAGGTTTAGCAGGATGTGAGGCTGCGTATAAAATCGCGAATAATGGATATAGAGTTAATTTGTATGATATGAAACCGAGCAAGTTTTCTCCAGCTCATAAAAATAAAAACTTTGCAGAGCTTGTATGTTCAAACTCATTAAAAGCAAAAAGGATAGAAAGTGCTGCAGGACTTTTAAAAGAAGAAATGCGTTTATTCAATTCGTTACTAATGGAATGTGCGCTGGAATGTGAAGTTCCTGCTGGTGGAGCCTTAGCGGTTGACCGTGAAAGGTTTTCTGAACTAGTTACACAAAAGATTCGTTCTAATGAGAATATTAATGTAATTGAATCTGAAGTAGAAGATATACCGAAAAATGGTTTAACTATAATTGCTACAGGACCGTTAACAGCAGATAGTCTCGCCGAGAAAATTGAAATACTGTGTAAGAAATCTCTTAGTTTTTATGATGCTGCGGCTCCAATAGTAACATTTGAAAGTATTGATATGGAAAATGCTTTTTTTGCATCTAGATATGACAAAGGCGAAGGAGATTCTTATATTAATTGTCCTATGAATAAAGAAGAATATGAATGTTTCTATGAATTTTTAATTTCTGCTCAGAGAGCACCGCTGCATAGTTTTGAAGAGGACAGTTTTAATGACAGCAAAGAATATAATATAAAGGTTTATGAAGGCTGTATGCCAGTTGAGATAATGGCTAAAAGAGGGATAGACACTCTTAGATTTGGTCCATTAAAACCTGTTGGATTAAGGGATCCAAAAACTGGCCATAGACCATGGGCGGTTGTCCAGTTAAGAAAAGAAAACATTGAAGGTTCACTGTATAATATGGTAGGATTCCAGACTAACTTAAAATTTCCTGAACAGAAAAGAGTTTTTGGAATGATTCCTGCACTTAAAAGTGCGGAGTTCGTAAGATATGGTGTGATGCATAGGAATACATTTATAGATTCACCTAGGGTATTAAATAGTGACTTTAGTCTAAAGGAATATCCAAATATATTTTTTGCAGGTCAAATAACAGGAGTAGAGGGATATATGGAATCTGCATCTTCAGGTATTATAGCTGGTATAAATTTTATAAGAAAACTACAGGGGAAAAAAAGTTTGGATTTACCTAAGGAGACTATGATAGGTTCATTATGTAACTATATATCAGATAAATGGATTAAGGATTTTCAGCCAATGGGCGCAAACTTCGGAATATTACCTCCTATAGAACCACATATAAGGGATAAAAAGGAGAGATACTCAGCCTTTGCTAAGAGGTCCATTGAATCAATTAAGAATATTATTACAGATTTAGATATAGAGTAGGATATGATTTAAATGAAGATAATTGTTGATGCGTTTGGTGGGGACAATGCACCTTTAGAAATTATAAAAGGATGTTCACTTGCAGTAGAAGAATACGGATATAATATTGTGATAGTGGGTCCAAGAGATAGAATTGAAAATGTAGCTAATGAAAATTCAATTTCATTAAAAAATATGGAGATTGTTAATGCTGATGAAATTATAACAATGGAAGATAGTGCAGATTCTGTTGTTAAAACAAAAAAAGATTCATCTATGGCAGTTGGACTAAAACTTTTGTCAAAAGGTGAAGGTGATGCATTTATATCTGCAGGAAACAGTGGCGCTTTAGTAGTGGGAGCAACGCTATTAGTTAAAAGAATTAAAGGAATAAGAAGATGTGCATTTGCACCCATTTTACCAAAAGATGAAGGATTTTTTATGTTAATAGACAGTGGTGCTAATGTAGAATGCAAACCTGAGATGTTATATCAATTTGGTGCTATGGGCTCTATTTATATGAATAAAGTTATGGGCATAAATCGACCAAGAGTAGGTCTTGCAAATGTTGGTACCGAGGAGCATAAAGGATCTGAATTACAACACAGTAGTTTTAAGCTATTAAAAGATAGTGATTTGAATTTTATTGGTAATATAGAAGCTCGCAATATTCCAATAGATGCTGCTGATGTAGTAGTATCTGATGGTTTTACGGGTAATATAATATTGAAGATGTATGAGGGAGTAGCTCTAACATTATTAAATAAAATTAAAGAGCTATTTAAAAAGAACTTAAAAACTAAATTGGCAGCTTCTCTAGTAATTTCAGATATGAAAGAACTGAAAAAACAAATAGATTATAATGAATTTGGTGGGGCACCTATTATTGGAATCTCTAAACCAGTGTTTAAAGCCCATGGAAGTGCTAAGGCAAAAACATTTAAAAGTGCTTTGAAGTTAACAGCTTCTTATGTTGAGAGTAATGTAATTTCAGAAATATCCGCTGAGCTTAATAATTAGTTTATAGTAATTTCAATTTTAATATTTGGAGAAATAGATATGAATGAACTTGAGAAAAGGATTGGATATATTTTTAAAGATAGGAAGTACCTTAGTATTGCTTTGACTCATTCGTCGTTTGCAAATGAGAAAAAAGGGAAAGTTAAAAGTAATGAAAGATTAGAATTTTTAGGCGATGCAGTTCTTAGCATAGTTGTATCAGACTATATTTTCAAAAAACTTCCCAACTTACCTGAAGGCGAACTTACTAAATTAAGAGCATCTTTAGTATGTGAGAAATCTTTATGTGGGTTTGCAAAGGAACTTGGCCTTGGAGAATACCTGAAGCTGAGCAAAGGAGAAACAAAATCTGGTGGAGCAGAAAGGGCTTCTATACTATCTGATGCGTTTGAGGCTGTTATAGCTTCAATTTATCTAGACGGAGATATAGAAGAAGCTAAAAAGTTTATTTTAAGGTTTGTAATTCCGTCTATAGAAAACCCAAAACCTAAAGCATTTAAAGATTATAAAACAAATTTACAAGAAATCGTTCAGCAAAATCCTGAGGAAGTTTTAGAATATGTG
>CAKSUE010000038.1 GCA_934501135.1 uncultured Eubacteriales bacterium
GTCCAACTATCTTTTCTTTAATATTTTCTTCAAGTTTTGATAATTTTCTTAATTGATTTTCTTGTATTTTTGAAGAAGGTATTCCTGTCCATAATTCAATAACACGTGCAATATCTTCATCTTTTACACTATTATTTAAGGATATATTAGATATTTCATTTAATTTTGGTTCTAATCTAGCTAACTCACAACGCACGTCTGCAAGCCTTTCATAATCAACTTCTTCAGCAGCAGAAATTTGCTCTTCTTCTTCTTTTAAAATATCTATCTCATGTTTTAGTTTATCGTACTCTTCCATATTTTTGTTACGAAGCGCAGAATAAGCACAAGCCTCGTCTAAAAGATCAATTGCTTTATCTGGCAAAAATCTATCTGTAATATATCGCTCAGATAAATTAACACAATTTCTAATTAAGTTATCAGATATTTTTACTCTATGGTAATTTTCATAATATGACTTAATTCCTAACAGAACATTAATAGTATCATCTATAGATGGCTCTACAACTGTAACTGGTTGGAATCTTCGTTCCAATGCTGAATCTTTCTCAATATATTTCCTATATTCATTAAACGTAGTTGCACCAATAACTTGAATTTCTCCTCTTGAAAGAGCTGGCTTAAGTATGTTTGCAGCATTCATCGACCCTTCTGCATCACCGGTTGAAACCAAATTATGAACTTCATCTATAAATAAAATAATATTTCCAGCCTCTTTAACTTCTTCAATTAAGCCCTTAATTCTGCTTTCAAATTGACCTCTGAACTGTGTTCCAGCAACAAGTGCTGTAAGATCTAATAAATGTATTTCTTTATTCTTCAGCCTATAAGGAACATCTCCTTTAGCTATTCTAATAGAAAGCCCTTCAGCAATAGCAGTTTTTCCTACACCAGGTTCACCAATAAGGCAAGGATTGTTTTTAGTTCTTCTGCTTAATATTTGTACAACTCTAGAAATTTCTTTATCTCTGCCTATAATTCTATCTAATTCACCATTCCTTGCTTTCTTAGTAAGATTGTAGCAATAAGTATCTATATGTTTTCTCTTTTTTTGCTTTTCATGTTTTCTTTTCTCAGACTTTTTCGATTTACCTTTGTTTTCGTTCGGTTCTTCCTCTATATTTTCCAGGCTATCATTTTTTAATTGATCGTTAATAATGTTATTGAAAAAAGATGGAAAGGTGGGTGCTCCTCCATGTATAAAGTCATCATTATCGTTATCAAAGTTTTCATTTAAATTCATATTCATAAACTCATCTAATTGACCTTGCATTAATTCAAGGTCTTCATCAGTAATTCCCATTTTATCCATTATATCTGTTACAGGCTTAACACCCAATTCCTTTGCACACATTATACATAGACCTTGTGTAGAATCATCATTGCGATTTGTAGAAATAAAGACAACCGCAGGCCTTTTTTTGCATTTTGAACAAAGCATATTATTTCTCCTTAACATTGTAATACAATATTTTATTATATATTATCAATAGTTTTTATAAGTTTTCCAATATCCGTAACCATTCTATTATTATTTAATTATATTATCTGTCGATTTGTCTGGGTCATTGCCTAAAATTTGTAAAAATAGTATAAAATACTTAATTAAAGCAAAAAACATTAACACAACGGTAATACACATTAAAGTAATTGTTAAAGTTATATTTTCAATTCCCCATAGTGCTTTTAATAATACTATTATAGCAACAGACACATAAAATACTATAGTTGCAATTTTTCCATACCATTGTGCTGGTGGTGGAGTTTTATGTTTTTTCAACAAAATTAGCCCAGCTAAAAGCATTAAAATCTCCTTAACTAATAATATAATTATAATTGGCATTATCACAGGAATTTTTATGCACATACAAATTACAACTGAAGCTAAAGTTATTTTATCTGCAACTGGATCTAACATTGCACCAAGCTTAGTTATCTGATTAAATTTTCTTGCTATATACCCATCAAACATATCACTAAGACCTGATATGGCAATCATTATAGCAGCCATAAGATAATCGTCTTTTAAAAAATAGTACACAAAAGGTCCTATGATTATTATCCTTAATATAGACAATAGGTTTGGTATATTACAATTTTCTTTAAAACTTTTGGTTTTAATCAACAAAATACCTCCCCAATCTTATAATATAAGTTCTACAAACTAAAATGAATATCGCTTTTCATTCTATTTACAAAAAAATTGTATATCATATTATTATCATAAAAGTTCTTAAATAAAAAAGTAGATTCTATAGTGTTCTTTGAAAATATATTAGGTATACTACCCATCATTGGTAAAAACATTCTTAATAAAAAAGTAATCAATAATATTAATACAAAACATTTTAATGCCGCAATTATTGCCCCTATAATCTGATCTATTTGCCGTAAAACTGGAAACCTAGATACCTTTCCAACAACTTTTGTTAACAAGTTAATTGGTATAATTACAATCAAAAATATAAACGGCATTAATATAGTTTTAATAATACTTATTATAGTAGGATAAAACAATTCTACAAGTGCATAAGATGCATTTCCGGCAGAACTTTCAATGACATTTCCAACCACATTTGATGTTATCCCACAAAAAGTCAGTGCATTGGATAATATATTTGGTAAGCCATTAAACACAGCCAAGGCCTTTTCGTTTAGATCATGTTCAACATATTCATTAAGAATATCATTTATATTCACCAATAATGTATCCCTAACAAAGTTATCGTATATAAACAAGGATACGATTCTAGATAAATATGCTGATAGAAAAATAGCAATAATTGTTCCTACAAAACCTACAAGAGATTTAATTAACCCCTTTTTAAAACCTGAAACTATAAATACAATAAATAGTATTATGATACTAACATCTAGAAATATACCCAAGGCTTCTCCCTCTCAATCAAATACCTACTTTCCTTTTACTATTTTTCAGCTTTGTATTATAACATAATGAACAAAATTTAACAAGATTTGACAATAAAATAATTATTACGAAACAGTAAACATTTGTAAACTAATCTTATTTCTATACAAAAATTTTATAAATATCACTTACAGCGAGAACATATACAACATGGTGTGAAAACATATCAATCTGTTTACTGTCCTCTCCAACGAATTTATCTCCTTTTTTCTGCCCTTTTAGATCATATTTGTGTACCATATCAGATTCTAAAATAACTATATTTTTATCCTTTAACGATACATCTTTAACTTTAAATTCCGTATCTAAATCTAGCTTTTTATTACCATTTGTACTAAATGAAATCACACTGCAATTTCTGCCATCTTCAGTAAGAGATAAAGAAATAATTGAACCATCATTATAATAATTTTTAAAACATTTTAAAATTCTACCATCATATGAAAAATTATTAATCTCACCCTTAGAAGTATTAAAAAAAGTTATTTCTTTGTCACCAACAGCGGACATATTATTCTCTGTTAAAAATGATACTGAAAATATCATATTATCATTATACTCAAATACAGACTTAGGAGATTCTGTTTTAAAATCAAAAATATACACTGCAGACTTTATATTTTCATTCTCAGAGGAAATACCAGATGCAACAGCATAATTACCTTTTTTGTTAATAGCAACATCAGTTATGTAATACTCCGAGAAATAATATTTATATTTTTCCTCATTTTTTTCAGAGTATAACGTCATTTCACTAAGATACCCATTAGACTCACACACAGTAATATAATCTCCTTTTTCAGAAATTGCTGCTGCTACGATATTATTATCTAAGTTACCTTTATAAGCTGTTGATTTGCCATATTCTATTTGAATCCCCTTACCACCAACATTGTAAATTATTGCTCTGTTACCATTTACTTTAAGTTTCGGGGATGCAAAACTATGCTGTTCATTAGCAATTTGCTTACCATTCTTATTTAAGGAAGTAAATGATATATCACTAACCATGGCAATATTTTTATTCATAATTTTAAAATTATTATTTTCCACAATCGTTCCATCTATATCCACAGGGTAACCTTGTCCACCACCAAAACCAAGTAAATCTTCATAGATCCAACCAACTATGTTTTCAGTTGAAAGCTTATCCCTATTAAAAAACGTGAATACAAATACCATACACACTAATACAATGAAAAAAGACAACATCAATCTTCTCTTAGGATTTTTGCTTACTTTTTTATCGTATATATCATTATTTTTAATGTTATAATCTTGTTTTTCTTGCAAATCGCTTCCCCTTTTAGCCCCCATTTTAAATATTCACCCCATCATTGTAAAAGACTTTGTTTAAATAAAGCCCACACGCCCTTGCAGTTGGTCCAGCTTTAGACCTATCTTTTCCCTTTATTATTTCACTAATTTCATTTATATGTATTTTTCCCTGAGCTACACGAAGCAAAGTCCCTACCATAATTCGAACCATGTTATATAAAAAACCATCTGCACTAACTTTCATAAGTACCATATTTTCATCTCTGGTAACAGTAAAACTCTTAACTGTCCTTTCCATATTTCCCATTTTTCTTTTATCTAGTGTACAAAAAGATGTAAAATCATATCTACCCACAAAAAGCTGAGCCGCTTCATTTAATAATTTTTCATCCAAATTATACCAATAGTGATATGCATATCCATCTAAAAATGGGTCCCTTATGCTATGATTCCAAATCTTATATACATATTCCTTTCCGCAACACGAATATCTTGCATGAAAATCACTATCAACTTCTACACATTTATTAACAGCTATATCCAATGGCAAATATCTATTTAATGCTGCCACTAGTCTTTCACAAGGAATAGTATGGTCAGTTTTAAAACTTATACAATACATATTTGCATGAACTCCTGTATCGGTTCGGCTGCATCCTTTAATATCAATGCTACTCCCTAATACACGAAACAACGATTTCTGGAATGTTTCCTGCACACTTATGGCATTATTCTGTATTTGCCACCCGTGATAGTTCTTTCCATCATAAGAAATATTTAAGAGAAGGTTCCTTATCTTTGGACTTGCGGAAACTTTATGTTGCACATAATCACTCCTAAACATAATAAAACAGTAAAACAAATAAAAATAAAATCTAGTTTAGAAAGTTTTAAAACCTTCATTCTTGTTCTTCCAATCCCACCCCGGTAACATCTACATTCCATAGCTACCGCTAAATCGTAGGCTCTTTTAAAGGAAGATATAAATAAAGGTATTATTATTGGTATTAATGCTTTTACTCTTTGTGTAATGCCTCCACTTTCTAGGTCTGCTCCTCTAGACTTCTGAGCACTCATAATTTTATCAGTTTCTTCAAGTAATGTTGGTACAAACCTTAGCGCTATAGTCATCATCATTGCAATTTCAGACACTCCAACTTTAAAAAATTTTAATGGTTTCATTATTCTTTCCAATGCATCTGTTAGATCAGTTGGAGTAGTTGTAAATGTTAATACAGAACTTATCAGTATAAGACTTATTATCCTTATAGATATAAAAATACTATTATTAATTCCCTGCATTGTTATAGTCATAAATCCAAGCTTAAAAATTGGATCTCCACCACCATAAAATAAATTTAATACAGATGTAAAAATAACTATTAAGATAACTGCTTTAAGGCTTCGTATATATATTTTTAATTTCACTCCTGAAAATAACACAAGTAGTATTGTAGTGAAAACTATTAACCCTAATGAAAGATAATTAAAAGTGCAAAATACCAATATAATAAATGTAAATATACATAATATTTTTGCTCTCGGATCTATAGAATGCAAAATTGATCTACCCGGTACATATTGGCCTAAAGTTATATCGCTAACCATTAGTTATAGATTCCTCTCTTAATAGACTTAATATCTGTTCAACAGCTTGATCTACGGTCAAAATATCAGTATCAAAATTATATCCTTTATCTTTTAATTTTTTCATAATCCGTGTTATTTGTGGAACTCTTAATCCAATTTTATTTAAGTCATCAGCCCTTGAAAAAATATTTCTTGGTGTGTCAAACATTTCTATTTTTCCATTCGACATAACTAAAATTTTGTTTGCAATCTGTGCTATATCCTCCATATTATGTGAAACAAAGATGATAGTATTTCTTCTTTCTCTATGGTAATCTACTATCTGTTTTAACAAAGATCTCCTACCTAATGGATCTAGCCCTGCAGTTGGTTCGTCCAATATTAATACATCTGGAGCCATAGAAATTATGCCAGCAATAGCAGCTCGCCGTTTTTCTCCACCAGAAAGATCTAGTGGCGACTTATACAATAAACTCTCACTTAAACCGGCAAATCTAGCAGCTTCTAAAACCCTGTTCCTAATCTCCGACTTACTTAGCTTCATATTAGATGGACCAAATTCTATATCTTTATAAACAGTTTCTTCAAAAAGTTGATATTCAGGATATTGAAACACCATTCCTACTTTAAATCTAATTTCTCTAATTTTCTTAGGTTGCTCCCAAATATCTCTTCCCTCTAGCAATACTTTTCCTGAAGTTGGCCTTAATAAACCGTTTAGTTGTTGAATTAACGTTGATTTTCCTGAGCCTGTATGGCCTATCAACCCAATAAATTCACCTTTTTCAATTGATATATTTATATTTGCAAGTGCAGTTTTTTCAAATCCTGTACCAGCGCCATATATATAACCTAAATCTTTTGTCTCTATTATTGGCATCTTGCAGCCTCCAGTAGTCTGCTTATTTCTTCTATACAATCGTCTTCAGATAGTACATCTTTTCTTAAATCAAATCCTCTTTTATTAAGCTCATATATTAATTCCGTAGGCTGAGGAATATCAAGATGATAATCTCTTAACATTTCAACATTTGAAAACACTTCTTTTGGTGTACCCTGAGTCAATATTCTTCCATCGTTCATAATAACAACTCTGTCTGCTAATACTGCCTCTTCCATAAAGTGTGTTATTAATATTACGGTTATTCCTTTTTCTTTATTTAACATTTTTATTGTGTTCATAACTTCGTCTCTGCCACTCGGATCAAGCATAGCAGTTGGTTCGTCAAGAACAATATAACTAGGCTCCATAGCTATTATCCCGGCTATTGCCACTCTTTGTTTTTGGCCCCCCGAAAGTTTATGCGGTGCACTATCCTTACA
>CAKSUE010000039.1 GCA_934501135.1 uncultured Eubacteriales bacterium
AGTTAGAAGTTCTTTCAAGTTTTAAGAAATTATCTGGGACTATAGTTAAGGAGGTAGCGTCTGTGGAAAAAATGCTGATAAATGGTGTGGCCAAAGATACAAATGTTGCTAGAATTTCTATTGTAGGAATACCAGATAAACCTGGTTTAGCTTTTAAAATATTTTCTAGGTTATCGGCAAAAGGAATAAATGTAGACATTATACTGCAGTCTATAGGACGTGATGGTACTAAAGATATAACATTTACTGTTGTTCAAGAACAGCTAAAAATTGCTAAGGAAGTTTTGGAAGAATATATTAAAGCTTTTGAGGGATTAAGTATAATATATGACGATTCTGTGGCAAAAGTTTCTATAGTTGGCGCAGGTATGGAAACCCATCCTGGTGTTGCAACTAGAATGTTTGAGGCATTATATGATGCACAGATTAATATACAAATGATATCAACTAGCGAAATTAAAATTTCTGTTTTAATAGATCAAAATGATGCAGATAACGCTGTTGCAGCTATTCATAATAAATTTTTTTAATGAAAAAACACGGTTAAAACCGTGCTTTTTTTATGTTAAATTATAAGTAATTAGTTTGATTTATTGTTATTTGAAGACTTTAGCTTACAAAACGCATCTTTTATAATTTGAGGGAGGGGAAGTCCCATAATTCCAAGGTTTTCAACTATTGATAGTCCTTCATTTGTAATAAAGAAAAATATGACTGTTGTACATATATAATTTTTTTCTCCTGAATTTATAAGAAGGTCAAGCCTAGCGGCAATTAATACCATAAAAAGTATACCTACCTTTTTGAAAAGACCTTTAAGTCCAACTTTACTATCGTAGGCACCACTTTCGCTTTTATCTGATCTTTTCCACACAAGTGAACAAATTAATCCTGTTAAATAGTCTAATGCCATAAAAATTATTAATGTTGATAAAGCTGAATTCCATCCCCCAAGTAAATTGGCTAAAAATGTACCAATAACAGAAACAACACTTATTATGCTATATAAAATAACTTTAAAATTATTCATTGTATCATCCCCTATACCTTATATAGTACATTATACTCATATGCATATCTAAAAGATAAAAAGACAAATACAAGCTATGATTTAAATTGTATTTGTCTTTAATAAATGAATTTTTTTCCATAAATTGTGCTTTAAATGGGCACATAAACAGCCTTTTTGTGTCAAAATTCTCTTCAATATGGTAAAGGAATTTGTGAATATAATACATGAAATTCTTGCTATTTTTGAAGTTTAATGTTAAAATATACATAAAGTTGAGCGGGGGGGCTTAAATTGTGAAATATAACGAAAAAGGAAAATTTGAGAGGTTTTGTAAAAATATAAATGTTTTTGCGGCTTATAAGGAATATATAATCATATCAAAAACATGAATGTTAGGGGGATATATAAATGAATGAAGTAAAAGAAAATAGATCGATAGGACACTCAATAATGGTGGCAATAGGAGTTATCCTCTGCATTGTTTTAACGCCAATTCTTATTATTAATGTAACACTTATTGTGAAAGGAATCATTGATGAAGATAATGTTCCAGATTTTGCAGGGTATTCTCCTCTAATCGTACTTTCTGATTCTATGGTACCAACAATTTATGATGGAGATTTGATTATCGTAAAAAAGGTTGATCCACAAGAGGTCAAAGTTGACGATGTAATTTCGTTTAAAGAAGATCAGGCGGTTATAACCCATAGAATAATTGCAATGGAAACAACTACGTTAGGAAAACTGCAGTTTACTACAAAGGGTGATGCAAATAATACAGAGGATATAAAAAAGGTTTCGGAAGAAGATTTAGTTGGAGAATACATATTAAGAGTTCCTGGTGTTGGAACGGTTGCGATGTTTTTACAAACTCCAGCTGGAATGATTATATTTGTGGCAATACCACTTGCGATATTTATCATTTATGATATTTTAAGCAGAAGAAGTAGATCAAAGAAAGAAAAACAGCTTACAGATGAATTAATGAAAGAGTTAGAGCGTTTGAAGAGCAATAAAGAGTCTTAGCTATTTTTTCCTCATTTTGCCACGGATGAGGATTAAATATAAACTTATCAAAATTATAAGGGTTCATTATGTTATAAAAATTTGGTGGTAGAAATTAAGGAGGGAAAAGTCATGAAAAAGGTTAGAAAAAATTATGCGATGCGTATTTCATCAATCCTTTTAATACTTACAATGATGTCATTGTGTATGGTTAGTGGAACATTCGCTAAATATACAGTATCGAAAGATGCCTCAGATACTGCAACGGTAGCAAAATTCGCAGTCAAATTAGGTGAAAATGAACTTACTAAGGCGGACACAATTACTGTGAATCTTTTTAAAAGCATTTATCCAGGTAATAAGGTAAAAGGAGAAAACGAAAAGAAAGTTGTGGCTCCTGGCACCTCTGGATATATCCCAATTACAATAAGCAATAAAGGTGAGGTTGCAGTAAAAGCTACTTTAACTTTTGATGAAACTAAAACCAAAACCGAAGAGATCGACATCCCTATTAAATATGCAATTACTAATAGCGAGAGTATACCTGGCAGTGAAGCTTGGAAAACCACAATAAGTGAGTTGAATGATTCTGCTGCACAAAGTTTAGCAGTAGGTGAAACTGGAGAACAAAGATATCTCCACTGGAAGTGGGATGAAAATTCGTCTAACGAAAACGATACTAAGCTTGGCACAGCTGAGACTCTTGCACAAGTAACAACTAAAATAACCTGCAATGTAGAACAAGATATAACATAAGTTTTTTAAAGAAACATGATAAGGTTCAAATTTCTCCCTCTACCGTGGCAAGAGGGAGAAATGAACTTCATTTTTTAAGTTTGACCAGACAAGGCAAATTTTGCCTTGTGTGTTCAAATTTAAACGGTAGGCTGTATTAAAGTGTAGAGGAGGTATATGTTGTGAATAACTCTAAGTTGAATAAAGGAAAAAGTAATACTTTTTTTATCATTATTTTAGTATTCGCTATTTTAAGCAGTTGTGCGGTAGGAATTTTTATTGGAAAAAGCGGAGAAAAACAAATTGATACTATTTATTTGAGAGAACCACAAGATGATGTTTCATTTAACATAGAGGGCCATTTATTATATAAAGATGGTAGCCCTGTTAAAAATTCCAACCTAGAATTGCACAGTAAAGTGGTAAAAAGTAGTACTAACGAGAATGGATACTTCTTAGCAAAAGATATTAACCCAGGAGACCATAAAATATTTGTATTCGATAAAAATGGACAAGAACTAGCCTCTTGCAGCTTTTCACTTAATGTAAATTCTTCTATGGATGGAATAACCGTAGAATCTGGGAGTGACGGTAATAAGCATATTAATACCACAGCAGATATCAGTTCCTTACAAATTTTTCTTGAAATTGATGACGATGGAAATTTAATTTTATCTCAGTACATGATTTTAAAAACTAAAGATGGAACGCGGATAACTTCTGATGGAGTAAAAATTAAAACTGATGGAACAATTTTAATGCCGGATGGGAGTATGATAGATGTAAATAAGATTCTGACTTTAGCCGACGGAACAAAATATAAAATAGGTGATGACATATATAAAAATGATCTGGGAATGGTTATTCTTAAGGATGGCTCCATAATAACAGATAGCCACGGTTTTGTAATAGGCAAAGATAATTCAGTAAATATTGTTGGTAGCAATGGGTATCAGGTGTCGGATGAAATTAAAATTAACAATAATAAGGATGTGGTTTTACCGGATGGGTCAATTGTTAAACCAGGTGAACAATGGAAAGATACCTCTAGTAGTTCAAATCAGATAGATGAGAACAGTAGCTCTGATACGAACGCTAATACCTCTTCATCATCGTCTTCTTCTAATTCCAACGATATTTCTTTTTCTCGTCCAAATTTTGGTTCTGGATCTAGCAGCTCTTCTAGCTCTAGCTCAGAAACGAGTTCTACTCCTGTAAATCCTCCTAGTAAGGGTTCTATGAAAGATGGCGTAATGATAATTTCGCCTGGAAGCAGCGGAATTTATGAGTTTAGAATTAATTCAGATTCACAAAGAGATATAAATTTTATTATGAGTATCAATAAATCTACTAGCAGTCCGGAGCTTCCAATCTTTTTCCGTATGACCAACGGTTCTGGAGATTATCTCATAGGAGATGATAATACCTGGGTTACAATGGAACAGTTTTCGCAAACTCAGATATCGGATCGTATTGGACCCCAAAAATCCAATCTGTATCGTGTTGAATGGTCATGGATTACTCAGTCAGATTCATCAGACACAATGTTTGGAACCGATTATGCAGGAAGCGATTATACAGTAGATGTAACACTGAAAGCAAGTACATAGACATAAATTAATTTTTAACTGATTATTTTGGTAAGAAAGGGAGGCGCGCCCTTGAAGAAAATATTACAATATATTTGTAAGGTTATAATGTTTATTATTGCGAGTGCTATTATTGGAATTAATGTTTATCAATTTAATGCAAAATTCATATTGAATGAGCCACTCGCAAAGATGAATGGATATGCAGTAGTGAATATTTTATCAGGAAGCATGGAACCTGCATTTACTGTAAATGATCTTTTAATTATTAAAGAGCAAGACAATTATAATGTGGATGATATTATTACATTTACAGAAGGGAAGGCCCTGATTACGCATCGTATCGTGAGAATCGATTCTAATAGCATTATCACAAAGGGTGATAGTAACAATGCCGAGGATCAAGCGATCACTCTTGATAAAATCCAAGGTAAGGTTATAAAAATAATACCTGGTGCTGGAAAAATATTATCAGCAATTCAGAGTCCATTTGTATTTATAGCAATTATTCTTGCTGTTATTGGAATTCTTCAGCTTTCTTATTATATTGAAAAGAAGAACAGAGAAAAGCGCTTAGATGGTTTGCGAGAAGAATTAAAAAAGGTTCAAGAAGGCAAAGAATCCTAAAATAGTAATGGAATTGTTTGGAGCAACAATTGTGATAACTCCTGTTTAAGAGGAAAGGAGATGTTTATAATGAAAAACAAGGATCCCAGCCAAAAGAAAAAACCTTTTACAGTATTTAAAATGTTGGGATATATTTTTGGAACAACTTTTTTGGTCACGTTTTTAGTCATAAAAGGAATCTCATTTTCTAGCTATAAAAAAACCTGTGAATTACAAGATGCTGCGACAGTTGCAAAACCAATCTTAAATTTAAACTTTCCTAACGGCTATGAAACTGTAGTTGTAGTAAATGGTAATCCTACCATACAATTTACTGTATCAAACGAGGAAAACGGTAAAATCAGCGAAACCGCGTTACAATATCAAATTAGTATCAAAAAGAATTCTGAGTTGCCACAAAATAGTATGTATTTTTGGCTAAGTGAAACAGATAAGAATGGCAATACCCTTCCCTCGGGAGTAGGAGTAGGAGGAGCAGGATCTGATTCAGCGGTAAGTTATTCTAAAAAGCAGTTGCCAGCTGGGAAGTTCGAATGTCATTATTATAAGTTACAATATAATACTAGTGTTGAAAGTTTGGGTCGAACATTATTTAATATCAGTGTTGATGTAGAGCAAGTAATTTGAATGGGGGTGAATTAAAATGAGCAAGATACTGCATAGCAGATATTTAAAATATGCTATTATATTATTGTTGGGTGTTGTGGCATTTGCTGTTCTTTTGGCTACTTCAAACGCTAAATATGTTTTCCAAAAGAATAAGGATATGAATATAGATGCTTCTTACTTCAAGTTTGAAAGTATAAAAGATGAAAATAATGATGTGGTTGCTTATGCTGTAACTGGTTATGTAGGGCCTGATGAAAATATAACTATTCCAAGTACTTGGCAAGGCAAACCTGTTACTCAAATTGGAAACGGATCTTGGTCATATTCTAAGGCAAAATATTTAACAATTCCGGAAAGTGTAACAACAATAGCCGAAAATGCATTTTCTGGATACTCTAATTTGACTAAAATTGAATTTAAAAGTAACAGCCAGCTTAATACAATAGGAAAACGAGCGTTTAGCTCCTGCGGCAGCTTGGAAAGCATTACGATACCGAAAAAGGTACAGACGATCGGCAATAATGCGTTTGTATATAGCGGTTTAACTACAGTCGCATTTGAAGATAACAGCCAGCTTAATACAATAGGAGAAGAAGTGTTTACTAATTGCCAAAAGTTAATTAGCATCACATTTGGAAAAGACAGCCAGCTTAATACAATAGGAAAACGAGCGTTTAGCTCCTGCAGCAGCTTGGGAAGCATTACGATACCGACAAGTGTAAAGACGATCGACAATAATGCGTTTGCATCTAGCGGTTTAACTACAGTCGCATTTGAAAAAGACAGCAAGCTTGCTACAATAGGAGAAGAAGTGTTTAAAACCTGCTCCAAATTGGATAGCATTACGATACCGAAAAGTGTAAATACGATCGGCTATAATGCGTTTGCATCTAGCGGTTTAACTACAGTCGAATTTGAAAAAGACAGCCAGCTTAATAAAATAAGTCACTATGCTTTTTCTAAATGCAAAAATTTGGCTAGCATTACGATACCGAAAAATGTACAGACGATCGCCCATAATGCGTTTGCATCTAGCGGTTTAACTACAGTCGCATTTGAAAATGACAGCCAGCTTACTACAATAGCTTCAAATGTGTTTTCTGGCTGCGAGAGTTTAACTAGCATCAAATTTGGAGAAAAAAGCAAGATTACCCAAATATCAAATTACGCGTTTTCTGGCTGCAGTAGCTTGAAGAGCATTGTGATACCATCAAATGTAACCGATATCGGAGAATATGCGTTTAAGCAATGTAGCGACTTGGTTAACGTCACGTTTACAAAGGAAAACAACCTTAAATATATCTACAAAGAAGCGTTTTCTGGCTGCAGTAGCTTGAAGAGCATTGTGATACCATTAAATGTAACCCGTATCGGAGATAATGCGTTTTATAACTGCAGCAATCTTAAGACTATCTATTATAGAGGGGAAAACCAAGAAGCATGGAACAACGAAAAAACTAAAATATCAGCTACTGGTAACGAT
>CAKSUE010000040.1 GCA_934501135.1 uncultured Eubacteriales bacterium
ATAAAACTATATCCTTTAGATATTTTAGTTGAAAATTCAAAATAGCGATGATTCACAGATTTCATCTCAACTAAAATAATTCTTCCATCAATTATTTCCTCATGACTGCCAAATCCTGTCATACTTCTTATCATAATATCAACCCAATTCTAAAATAGAACTAACAACCGTAATAAGTCTATTTAAATGCTTTTCTTGTAATTTTAACACTCTTTAATGCAAATTGTCAACTTGTATAATACATCTATTTTTATAAACCAATTTACTCGGCAATTAATTGACTTTTTCATATAAAAATCATATAATTAATGAAGTTAAAGCTAATATTCTGAAAAGAATTTGCAATCTTAAAAATTAATATGGTATTGGAGGGTATAAACACATGAAGAGGGTTGGAAAACCGGTATTTTTTATTATCACCCTGCTTATTCTTGCATTGAGTTATGTCTCTTTCTTCGGAATTTATGGTTTATATGGAGACATGCCCGTAACTTACATAAAGGGTGTAAAGGATATAAGGTGGGGAATTGACATTAAAGGAGGTGTTGAGGCAACATTTAAACCAGCAGGTGAAATAGATGCTACAAATGAACAAATAGATTCTGCAAAGTCCATTATAGAAACACGTCTGGTAAAAAATAATATAACTGATTATGAGTTATATGCTGATTATAGTAATGATAAAATCATTGTACGTTTTCCATGGAAAGAGGACGAGACAGATTTTAATCCTGAAAAAGCTATTGAAGAACTTTCTGCTACAGCCTCTTTAACTTTTAGAGAAGGTAAGGAATATGAATCAACATCCTATGATTCTGATGGAAATTTAGTTTACCAAACACCAACCGGTGTAACTGCAGAAAATGTACTGATTGAGGGTAAAGATATTGCAAGTGCACAAGCAATGACTTCTACAAACCAAGCTACAAATAAGATAGAATATTCCGTTCAGTTAAACTTCACTGAAGAAGGAAAAGAAAAGTTTGCTGAGGCAACTTCAAGATTGGTTGGAGAAACAATCTCCATATGGATGGACGATATAATGATTTCAAGCCCAACTGTTAATACTCCTATTACAGATGGTGTAGCATCTATAACAGGAGATTTTACCGCCGATGAAGCTTCTTCGCTTGCAACAAAAATTAATGCTGGTGCTTTGCCGTTTGCACTTGAAACTGCTAACTTTGGTTCTATAAGCCCAACCATAGGCTCTGCAGCACTTACAGCTATGGGATTGGCTGCCGTTATTGCATTAATACTAATTTGCTTATTTGTTTTAATTAGATATAGGCTCCCTGGATTTATTGCATGTATAGCATTAATCGGACAGACTGGTCTTTCTCTTGCAGCTATATCTGGATTCTTCCCGTTTGCATCTAGTTTTACAATGACATTACCCGGCATAGCTGGAATTATCTTATCCATGGGTATGGGTGTAGATGCAAATATTATAACCGCAGAAAGAATAAAAGAAGAACTTTATAACGGAAAGTCTATAGACGGAGCTATAGATAAAGGATCTAAATCCAGTTTTTCTGCCATATTCGATGGTAACGTAACTGTTATTATAGTTGCTGTAATTCTTATGGGAGTATTTGGCCCTTCAAATATTTTATCTATAATGTTTGGTCCATCAACTACAGGCGTTATTTATTCTTTTGGCTACACATTATTAATAGGAGTTATCTCGAACTTCATTATGGGAATTGGAGCCTCCAGATTGATGCTTAGATCTATATCAAGATTTAAGATTTGCCGTAAAAAATGGTTATATGGAGGTGACAAAAATGAAGAAATATAACATAGACTTTGTTGGAAATAGAAAGATTTATTTTAGTATTTCTCTTGGCATTATATTAATAGGTCTTATATTCAATTTTATTTTTGGAACTGAACTTGATATTCAATTTACAGGTGGTGCTATTGCCAAATATTCATATACAGGAGATATTGAAGAAAATCAACTCAAAGATATAATACAAAAATCAACTGATGAAATTGTTTCTGTTCAAATAAGTAAAGACATGACTTCATCCTCTGAAGATAAAAATATTGTATCCGTTGAATTTTCTGGCAACAATGAAATTTCTTTAGATCAACAGAAAGAGTTAACCAATAGTTTAACTGATACATTTCCAGATAATAAAATTGAGCAACTTGAAGTATCTTCTGTTGACCCATCTATGGGAAAAACATTCTTTTTAAAATGTATGACAGCAATAGGAATTGCCTCTTTATTAATGGTACTGTATGTTGCATTTAGATTTAGAAAAATTAGTGGTTTCTCTGCTGGAGTTATGGCTTTAGTTGCATTACTTCATGATGTTGTAATGATTTATTTTACATTCATTATCTTTAGAATGCCTCTTGACGATAGTTTTATAGCAGTTGTACTTATGATTCTTGGTTATTCCTTAAACGATACAATAGTTATATACGATAGAATTCGCGAAAATAAAAAACTTATGAGCAAAAAAACACCTCTAAGAGATTTAGTAAATCATAGCATAAATCAAACCTTTGGAAGAACTTTAAATACATCTATTAGTACACTAATTGCAATAGTTACTGTTCTGGTTGTTGCGCTAGTTTTCAATTTATCATCTGTTGTTTCTTTTGCACTTCCAATGGTTATCGGAATAATATCAGGTTGCTATTCAAGTATTTGTATAGCAAGTCCATTATGGGTTTTGTGGAGAGAATATAAAGATAAGCATACTAAGCGTACATCTAATTAAAAAAATAAAAATATAAATATTTAATTAAAAAATCGGCTCCGAGAATTTCTCAAGAGTCGATTTTTCATATTCAATATTATAAGATACTGTTAGTTTATTTTGTTTGTATAATACCCTTAGCTTCTCAGCATGCTTATTAAATCCACTTCCTATACATCTTTACCCAACTTTTTATTTCCCTTACATTATTCAAATTTATGGTCTGTTGAGTTAATACATACTATGCATTAACTATTCAAAAACCAACATATGGAATATATTAGACTTTATTTTTACATTGTTAAGTTACGAAAATACCATAAAAAATACATAGTAATCTAATTAATCATATTTTGTATCAATTAAATATAAATTTACATAAAATAAAGTATTGAAATGAGTCACATGCAAAAAGGGGTTTTTATTTATGATTACTGTTAATGATTTACCATTTCCTAAATTTTTTTTAGGGGCTAATTCTCCATATGGTTTCGTATCTATATTTGATAATTTATATTATCCAGAGGAAGGTTGGTTCGCCTACATAATTAAAGGCGGGCCTGGTACAGGTAAATCTACTCTAATGAAAAAACTTGCCAAAGAAGCTGAACTAAAAAACATAAATGCTGAACTTATATATTGTTCCTCCGATCCATTTTCGTTAGATGCTGTTATATTTCCAGAATTAAAAACGTGTATTGCAGACGGAACCTCACCTCATTTATTAGATCCCGTTTTCCCTGGGGTTTCTGATACAATTATAAATCTATGCGATTGCTGGAACAAAGAGAACTTAAAAAAGAATAGTAAAGAAGTTATTAAACTAACTAAAAGAAACTCAGAATATCATAAAAAATCAAAAAAGTATTTATGTGCATATGATCAAATTGATAATGATATGTACAATTTAGTATATGAATATTACGATAAAGACAAAATTTATAAATATTCCAAAAAGCTTTCACAAAAATACTTTAAAAAATTCTCTTCTAAATCTGGAAAAGAAAATATTAGATTTATCAGCGGTATCACTCCTGAAGGTGTTGTATTTTTTGAAGATACTTTAGAAATGTTATCAGATAAAACTATTATAATAGAGGATGAATATGGAATGGTTGGGAATATAATACTTTCCATTATAAAAGATGATGCAATAAATTCAGGATTTGATCTGTTCAGCTGCTATTGTCCAACCAAGCCAAATTCCAAACTTGAAACAATTATAATACCAGAATTAAGATTGTCGTTTACTGTATCAAACAATTATCATAATATAAACAATCTTAAAGATATCCAAGTAATTCACTCTAAAAGATTTTTAAATGCTGGTTACGATAAGATAAAAAAACAGCGCATTGGTTTCGATAACAAATTAAAACATGAACTTATAAACGAAAGTGTATCTAATTTAGAAAAAGCAAAATCCACACATGATGAATTAGAAGCATTATATTCAACGTGTATGGATTATGATCTAGTAAATTCATTAACAGAGAAATTAAAAAACAATATATTTAAATAGCATTATCCAAAATACTCTTCCATGCATAAACCTGAATTCCGAATGTTAGCTGCATTTTCAACACCAACATATCTATAATGCCATGGCTCATAAGTTATACCTGTTATATGTTCTTTTTCTTTTGCATATCTTAAAATAAATCCATATTTATGGGCATTTTCTTTAAGCCATTTTCCTAACGGTGTGTATGCAAAGTCTTCTGTTAATCCTGTTTCGCTTGAATAGAAGTCAACAGCTAAACCTAAATTATGTTCGCTATGACCAGGTACAGCAAGCTCTTTATATGTTAATCTTAATGCTTCATCATAAGAATAACCTTGGCTTCTAAATGATGCGACCGAATTATCTACTAATCTCTGCTGAGTTTCAATTGATCTATACCCTGAACAAATGCTAGTAGATACTCCATCAGCGTAAGCAGCATCCAATAGCTCACGTAGTGCCGGTGCTATTCTTACATCAACGGTACTTCCTGCCACATTAGTTGTACTAACGCTCCAATTACTTGGAACTGCTCTTTCGCTGTTTACAATAACTGTTTTCCAATCACCATAATATGTTTCTGAATCATTTGCTTGACTATTACTATAAGAAGATTCATTATTAGAATAACTTTCAGACTGGGGCTCATCTTGAGCCTCAGTTTCATTATCTTTATTCTCAACTTGACTTAGTACTGATACATCAACATTAGATTGAATATCAGGATTTGAAATTAGTTTTACCGTAACCGAACAGTTTCCGGCAGAAATAGCTTTTATTTTCCCTTGTGAGTCAACTTCAGCAACTGATGTATCTGATGATTCCCAACTTACATCCTTGTCTTCAGCATCACTCGGATCAAAAGTAGCTTCAATTACTTTCTCGTTCCCTACCTCTAAATCAATCGTATTTTCCGATAAAATTATTCCTTTAACTGTCTCTTTTTTCTGGATTTCCGTATTAGAAAAACTATACTCAGGCTCAGGCTCAGAATCATCATTATTTCGACACGATGAAACAATAAAAGAAACTCCCACCAAAACAGCACATGCACACCCCAATAGTACATATCTTTTCTTAAAATTCTTTTTTCTTAAGTGCTTGCTCACAACATATCGTCCCTTCTTTTGATATATTAATATAATAACATATTTCTCGACTTGAGCCAATAAAAACTCAAAAACTATAATAAAGTTTAACAAAAAAGCTAACATAATTTATTAAATAAACTATGTTAGCATTTTTCCTTAATATTTTTCTATACTATCTTTAGTCACCCTTGCTAAAATAAGTGGTCTTACATTTGGCTTATCCGATGATATTCTTATTGCTTCTCCTAATAATCGTGATGAGGACATGCATTTTTCTTCTGAAGATGAATATAGCGATGCTACCAAATCTCCTCTTTTAACATAGTCACCTATTTTCTTGTGTAATATAATACCGGCACTATAGTCTATATTATCTTCTTTCTTTTCTCTTCCTGCACCTAATACCATAGATGCAATACCACATTTTTCTGTGTCCATAGAATAAATATATCCTTCTTGTGCTGCCGCCAAACCTCTTACTACCTTAGAATTTTCAAATTTTGAATTATCTTCAATAACAGATACATCTCCACCTTGAGCCTTTACCATTTCCTTAAGCTTTTCAAAAGCTTTTCCACTCTCTAAAGCATCTTTAGATAAATTATAACAGTCCTCTAAACTACCCTTGCCTGCTAAATACAGCATATTAGCAGATAGAGTTAAACATATCTCTGTTAAATCTTTAGGGCCTTTTCCACTTAAGGTCTCACAAACTTCTTTCATCTCTAAGGCATTGCCAATAGATTTTCCTAATGGCCTATCCATGTCCGTTATTAATGCAATAGTTTTCCTTCCTGCTTTCTCTCCAATAGCAACCATAGCTTTCGCCAATTTTATTGCATCATCAGTGGTCTTCATAAATGCTCCACTGCCCGTTTTTACATCTAACAGTATAGCATCTGAACCAGCAGCCAACTTTTTGCTCATTACGCTTGATGCTATAAGCGGAATGCTTTCTATAGTAGCAGTAACATCTCTTAGGGCATAAAATTTCTTATCTGCTGGAACTATATTTCCGCTCTGTCCTATAACACAGGCTCCTACATTTCTAACTATATCAAAAAATTCTTCTCTATCTATATTAGTTCTCATACCAGGAATAGACTCCATTTTGTCTATAGTCCCACCTGTATGACCTAAACCTCTCCCAGACATTTTTGCTACTGGAACTCCACAAGAAGCCACCATAGGAGATATTATAAAGGTGGTTTTATCTCCAACACCACCGGTACTATGTTTATCTACTTTTATACCCGGTATAGAGGAGAGATCAATTATCTCGCCAGATCTAGCCATTAACATTGCTAATGTTGTTGTTTCATCATCATTCATGCCATTTAAATATATCGCCATTAAAAGAGAAGAAACTTGATAATCAGGAATATCTCCATTTACATAACCATTTATAAAAAATTCGATCTCCTCATCTGTTAAAGCCTTGCCATCTCGTTTTTTAGCGATAATATCAAACATTCTCATAATACATTTCCTCTCTTAATTAATGTTTAAAAATTATAATGTACTTATAAAATTTTAATAGCCAATATTAATATCCTGATCCCTCTTCATTATTAACTAGTTTTATTATTCTACTTGTTCCAAGCCTGGAAGCTCCTAAACTTATAAATTTTTCTGCATCATCTAAAGTTTTTATTCCACCTGCTGCTTTAATTTTAACATTACTTCCTACATGTTTTTTAAACAAAGCTACGTCATCGAAGGTAGCACC
>CAKSUE010000041.1 GCA_934501135.1 uncultured Eubacteriales bacterium
ATCTCCTTGTTTGCTTACACCGCCGCCGATGCAGATTATATCAGGTTGAAATATATTTATGACATTAGTAACTCCACAAGCTAAGTATGATATGTATTTATCTATAACATATTTTGCAAGTTTGTCTCCCCTTTTCATGGCTTCGAAAGAAGTTAAGCCAGAAACTTTTTTAAGATCTCCATCAATAGATTTCCACATTAGACTATCATTAGAGCTGTTAGCGAGCGCTTCTTTTGTTAGATTAATTAATCCTGAAGCCGATGCATATCTTTCAAAGCATCCATGCCTGCCACATGCACATTCGAGCCCATCATGTACTATAACCATGTGGCCTATTTCAGCACCATTAAAATTTGAACCTGTATATATTTTTCCATCTGTTATAATACCACTGCCAATTCCTGTTCCAAGAGTCATAACAATTGCGGAGTTATAGCCTTTTGCGGCACCAGCTTTATATTCTCCGAATGCTGCAGCGTTTGCATCATTTTCAACTTCAATAGGTTTTCCGGTTAACTTGCTCATCATTTCAACAATATTCCAATTATGGAAGTACAGATTAGAAGAAAACTCAACTGTGCCAGTATCTCTGTTAACAGATCCTGGGGCTCCTATACCAATAAATTCTATGTCATCAATACTAAGATTAGCCTTTTTTAAGGCATTAAAGCATAAATTAGACATATCTCTACAAATTTCTTCTTCTGGACGTGGAATGGCTGTTTTACAAAATGCCTTTGATATAATTTTATAATTAGAATCAACCACTCCAGCAACAATGTTAGTTCCGCCCAGATCTATTCCTAAATGATACAATTTATTTCCCCCTTAAAGAATACTCTTAAGATATGATATAATATAAAAATGCAATAATCAATTAGATTTTATGACAAAAGGAGATAATTTTATGCAAGAAGAGTTTATTAGATCTACAATTCTTTTGGGATATAGTAACGTAGAAAGCTTAAAGAATAAAAAGATTGCGATTTTTGGGCTAGGAGGGGTAGGCTCTTATGTACTTGAGGGGTTGGCGAGAATCGGTGTAGGATCATTCGTTTTGGTTGACGATGATGTTGTGGCAAAGTCTAATATAAATAGGCAGATTATAGCCTTAAATAGTACTGTAGGAAAGAGTAAGGTTTCATTAGCAAAACAAAGAGTTTTGGATATAAATAATTGTGCAAATATAGAAATATATAAGACCTTTTATGGGCAAGGAAAAGGACATAATATTATTGATGGATGTGATTATGTGGTTGACGCGATAGATACGGTTACTTCAAAGCTGGAGCTAATATGCGAATCTGTGGACAAAAATATACCTATAATAAGTTGTATGGGAACAGGTAACAAATTGAATCCACTTGAGTTAAGGGTTTCGGATATTTATAAAACAAAAACATGTCCATTGTGCAGAGTTATGAGAAAAGAACTAAAGGTGAGAGGTATAAAAAAGTTAAAAGTAGTTTATTCAGAAGAACAGCCAATAAAACCGTTAGAAATTTGTAACGAGGAGAATGATCAAACTGCTCACAAAAAAAGAAAGACAGTTGGAAGTGTGTCTTTTGTTCCGTCTGTTGCCGGTATGATTATTTGTTCTGAAATAATAAAAGATATATTAAATATTAATTAAAAAAAACAAGAGAATACTTTTTAATCTAAAATAAAAATATATGATATTTGCTATAAAAATTTAATATTTAATTGAATATTTAATTAGTTGTGATATAATTATTTTGATATAAGTCTGGAAGGAACTGGTGGTTTATTGTGAGTGTTTGGAATGGCAAAATAGGCAGAGATTTAGATGAAAATATTAGAGATTTTATTTCCTCTACATCTATTGATGGAAGAATATATAAAGAAGACATAGACGGAAGTATAGCCCATGTTAACATGTTATCTCAATGTGATATTATTCCCAAGAAAGAAGCAGATTTAATTGTTAAAGAGCTTAATATTATTAAAAGTGATATAGAGAGTGGCTATTTAAAAATAGATAGATATGCCGAAGATATTCATACTTTTATAGAGGATGAACTTACTAAAAGGATTGGAGAAGCCGGACATTTAATACGCATTGCAAGAAGTGTTAATGACCAAAGTTCGTTAAGCCTAAGGCTTTATTTAAAACATTATATATTAGAGCTTAATTCTCTACTAAAGGGAGTAATAATGACAATTTGCGACAAAGCCGAAGCGCATGTGAATACTATTATGCCAGGTTATACTCACCTTCAGAGAGCTCAAATTACAACGTTTGGACATCATTTAATGGCATATGCTGAAATGTTTTTGAGAGATATCTCAAGACTTAACGAATGCAGAAGGCGAATGGATGAAATGCCGTTGGGTTCGGGTGCGGTATCGGCTACTCCATATAAGATTAATAGGTCTATTGTTTCTACTCTTTTGGGATTTAGCAGAATTACCAGTAATAGTATGGATGCTGTTTCAGATAGGGATTTTTGTATTGAGTTAGCTTCTGCATTATCGTTAATAATGCTGCATCTTTCCAGACTTTCTGAAGAGATTATTATGTGGTCGTCGAGGGAGTTTAATTTTATACAAATAGGAAATATTTTTTCAACAGGGTCTGCTATGATGCCGCAAAAGAAAAATCCGGATATACCTGAATTAATAAGAGGAAAAACTGGTAGAGTTTTTGGAGACTTAGATACACTGCTTGTTATTATGAAGGGATTACCTCTTGCTTATAGTAAAGATTTGCAGGAGGATAAAGAATCAATTTTTGACGCATGCGATACTGCCAAAATGAGTTTAACGTTAGTAACACCAATGATAAAGAGCATTGAGGTTAATTCTGAAGCTATGAGGATTGCAGCTCAGGAGTCCTTCGTAAATGCGTCTGATTGCACCGATTACCTTGTATCTAAGGGTATTAATTATATGGATGCATATAATATTGTTAGAAAAATAATATGCTATTGCATAGAAAACAATATGGTGATTGATCATATTCCTTTAGATGTATTTTTAGGATTTAGCGATAAGTTTGAAGAAGATATATTTGAAGTAATATCTCTTGATGAATCTTTAAAAAGGCGAGATATAGAGGGTGGACCAGCTCCATTAAGGGTTGAGGAACAAATACACAGAGTTAGAAGCTTGCTATAAAATAAGAGACACAGATCAATTGATCTGTGTCTCTTATTATATTTAAAAGGAGTTAAAACTTGTACGCATTATTTAGTTAGCTTTTCAGCTATATTTCTGGCAACCACAACACCTGTAACAGATGCTTGCATTAGCCCTCTTGTTATTCCGGCGCCATCGCCGATTGCATAAAAATTATTTATATTAGTTTCAAAATTATTATCTACAGATATTTTAGATGAATAAAATTTAACTTCAACTCCATAAAGAAGTGTATTTTTAGAATACAATCCCGGAGCTACTTTGTCAAATGCTTTTATAGCTTCAACTATGCTAGTAAGGTGTCTATGTGGCAATACGAAGGATAAATCTCCCGGAACGGCTGTTTTTAGAGTAGGAACAACAGTGGATTTTTTAAGTCGACTAAAATCAGTTCGTCTTCCTTTTAATAAATCCCCAAGCCTTTGAACCATAATTCCCCCTCCGGTGAGCATGTTTCCAAGTTGAGCTATATATTTTCCATATTCTATTGGCTGATTGAAAGGTTCTGTGAATTTTGTTGAAACAAGCATAGCAAAGTTTGTATTATCTGTATGCTTAGAATGTTCAGCATAACTATGCCCATTTACAACAGCCAAATTACCGTCGTAATGTTCTTCACTTACTATACCACCGGGATTCATGCAGAAAGTTCTTACCCGGTTTTCAAATGTATCGGAATAATATACAAGTTTTGCTTCATATAAATGTTTAGTAAGAGGGTCCATTACAGCGTTAGGTACTTCAACTCTAACACCAATATCAACTTCATTGTTAACGGTTTTTAAATTATTTTCATTTGCAACCGAGGTAAGCCACCCTGCGCCGCCTCTACCTGGAGCAGCAACAATGTGTTCAGCTCGTACCAATTCACGATTTCCCTTGTTGTCTACCAGCCATATTCCTTGTATTTTATTATTTTCAACTAAAATTTTATCAGCTGTTGTATACTCCCTGAACTCGAAATTTGGTTGTTTTTCAAGATATAAATACATATTCCTTAAAACTTCAAAAGAATATTCTGTTCCCATATGTCTTACTGGACATTGAATTAAGGATATATTTTCTTTTTTTGCTTGATATGATAGTTCATCTGCAAACTTATTATTTTCTCCAAACACCTTTGTGGGTGCGCCGTAGGAAAGATAAATACTATCTGTATATTCTATTAATTCTTTTACTTTTTCGCGTGGAAGATAATCGGTAATATTACCGCCAACATTTTCAGATAAAGATAGTTTTCCATCTGAAAATGCACCAGCACCGGCCCAGCCATTCATAATATTGCAAGGTTTACAGTTTGTGCATCGACCTGATTTTCTTGCAGGACAGGTTCTTTTGTTAATAGAACTCCCTGAGTCGACAATTAGGATTTTTTTATTTGGAGCTTGTTTATTTATTTCCAAGGCAGTAAAGATCCCTGCAGGACCAGCACCTATAATTAAAACATCAAAATTATACATTATTTTACCTCACCAATATTAGAGTATTTTGGATAGACTGAATTTTAACCTATGCAATATAAAAGTATAATATATATTATTGATAATGTAAAGACAAAAATATCTGCTATATTATTTTAATATAAAAGAGTTTGATTTGCAAGTAAAAAAAAGCAACCGTAATTTTTCGGTCGCTTTTTTGTGTATTTAATAATAGAATGTAACAAATTTAAGGTTATAAAAGTCGCATGCCATTAGGTCATTTGAGTTTTCTACATTTATTAGTATGAAGTTTGCGCCTACTGCTAGTAGTAAACCATCTCTGGATTCCAGATTGCTTGTTCCTACAATAAATTCAAGTTTAACGCGTTTGCCAAGTTGTGTTCGTAAAAAACCATTTAGATATTCAATACTGTCAGCAGTTACAGGGAATGGCTGATCATACGGCATAATTGGTTCTAGTTCGTTGGTAGTATTGGGGGATGTAGATGTTTGTTGTGATATAGGAGAAGAAAATGTAGGCTGAATATTTCCTGCTGCGGGAACAGTTTCTCCGGGTTGAGGCATTGTTGAAGGTCGTTGTGTAGATTGGGGCTGAGATTGAGACTGGGATTGGGACTGAGATTGGGCTTGGGCTTGCAGTCTTGCTGCAAGTTTTGCTTTACTATAAGATGCTATTTCTTCTAAAGTTGGAACATTATAAACACCTGGTCCTTCAATGTATGGAGTGATACCGTAGATTGCAGCTAAATCCAAGTTATTTGGATTTGCATTATTATTAGTATTATTGTTCATATTGTAAATCGCGCAATTTTGCGCAATAATTCACCTGCCATTCAAAGAATTATTGGTTATGTTTCGGCGTATTTTTCTGTTGGTGCATAAAAGCAATGATTGTTTATTCTAACGTACAGAATGCCTGTGCCGTTATATGGAAAGTATCGGGGACAAACACTATTATATGGATTGAAAAAGAACAATGAATTTCCTACTGCAGACAAAGTGTTACCGGCTAGGGCCCAATCGGCAATTTCGTAATGCACTGGTTCGGGAAGAATATTATATACGTTTTGAGGATTATATTGTCCGCCTACACTTGTTTTTAAACATGTAAACTGACCTTCCTGTTCTATTATATTTCTTATATTACCTCCTTGGCTAACTCTAGCAAATCCGCCGTATGGGATATTCGTTCTATTTACTATTACAGAAGCAACTGCACGCATGCCATCATCGCCTTCTCCGCCTGCTTCACATTTTATTAACCTTGCAAAAAGCTCTCTGGTATCCAGGGGCACAGTATCACCTGCCTTGTTTAGTACAAATTAGTACATATTATGTGAGAAGATATGTATTTGTTACTTATACGGATAATTTAAAATAATTAAATTTATTAAAATATTCTGATTATATTATTTATACAAAAAAAATTACAAAAAAAATCGAGGTTAAGCCGCAGCGCCTCGATTTCTTTTTTATTTAGAATGCTTATATTTATTTCTTGTAGCTATTCCACCCCTAATATGTCTTTGGGCTTTGTTTATTTCAAGAACTGTTTTGACCTCTTTATAAAGTTTAGGGTCAATATATTTTAATCGTTCAGATACATCCTTATGTACTGTGCTCTTGCTAACTCCGAATTTTTTCGCGGCTTTTCTAACAGTAGCCTTACTTTCAATAATATATTCACCTAGCATAGCGGCTCTTTCTTCTACGATGCCTTTCACATATTCACCCTCTCCTATACTGTTATAGGACATTTATATGTGAAATTGGTGAAAAATATGTTAGTCTGAATTACCGGTATGAAGAATGCTATCTACAATAAAACGGGGTCTATGCTTAGTTTCAAGATATATTTTGCCGATATATTCACCTATAATCCCAATAGAAATTAAGATTAGTGATCCAATTCCCCAAACAGATACAATTAAGCTTGACCATCCTGAAGTTGTTTGGTTAGTGAAAAACTTTATTAATACATATATAAGCATTGAGATGCTTGCTATAAATATTAAAACACCTATATATGTTATAAGACGTATTGGCTTAATATTTATTGATGTGATTCCTTCACATGCTAAAGAAACCATCTTTTTTATAGAGTATTTACTCTTGCCTGCTATGCGTTTAGATCGAGAATAATAAACGCAATCACTTTTATATCCTATCATAGGAATTAACCCTCTTATGAATAGGTTATATTCTTTAAACTCTGCAAGACCATTTAGTGCACGTTTGCTTAACAGTCTGAAATCTGCGTGATTATATATAGCTTCCGCACCAAAAAAATTCATTAATTTATAAAAACATTTAGCAGAGAATTTTTTAAAAAGGGAATCGGAATCACGGTTGTCTCTAACTC
>CAKSUE010000042.1 GCA_934501135.1 uncultured Eubacteriales bacterium
GTCTTTGTACATTACGGCTGTATTTTTTGACAATATGGTTATGCCTCTTTCTCTTTCCAGATCTCCTGAGTCCATAACTCTTTCTGCAACATCTTCATTTTCCCTAAAAATACCACTTTGTTTAAGCAACTGGTCAACTAATGTTGTTTTGCCATGATCTACGTGAGCAATAATTGCTATATTTCTAATTTCTTTTCTTATACCCATTGATTTCCCTCTTTTTCTAAAAATACATAACTATATTATTATAACAAAACTTTTTGTATTTTAATATATATAATATATAAATAAAAATAAAAGTTTACAATTAATTAATAATTGTAAACTTTTATATGAGCTAAATTATTTTTTGGGTAATTTACAACCACAGATACAGTTAAAGTGCTTTGAAAAATCATTAAAATCCAAAAGGAACATTCCATTTTTCTCTTCTTCACTTTTTGCTAGTTCATAATGTCCATCTTCAAGTTTTTCGTATCCAGGAATTGTCTTCCCCCATGGATTCCTTAGTTTTATTAGAGCTAAATTTTTATGGGTCCTTGTTTCTACACGCTTAATTCCTAATACGGCATATGCATGTTTATTATAGAGGTTAATAGCATTTCCGTTTTTAGAAGCGTGATTAGACACACAACAAATATTTTCTTTTAAAGTTTTTTCAAACCTTAAAATGAGGTCATTAACTTCTTTACTATAAACGCCAACTTCGTCGCTTATGCTATCTCTTGAAATCTTTATATCTACGTCACCATAATTATTGGAACCGGTAATATGCGCCATTGCTTCACTAGCAAGACCACCATCTATTGTTTTATAATCGTGAAAGTAAGATCTATGACCAGCGGATATATGGCTCAATGGCTCTATACTTTCAATATGTTCAATATGAAGGACGTAAGCTTTTTCCATTAATGCTGCCCAAGTATTTTCTGATGAGCTAAGATTATCAGGTATTCTTTTATCTATTGTATAGTAACATGGCTTTAGGGGTTCACTACGGTTGTCATAGAATCTTACTGTAACGGTTCCATCCTGATTATCTTTTATTGAATTTTTAATTATTTCAGGGTGAGAATAGACTACTGCTCCTAATGCAGATAAAAAGTAACAATCTCCTATAATTTTTTGTTTTATATCTTCGATACGAGGTTCTCCAGAAAACAATGGGATCGATTCATAAGCCTGTTTTGTTATAACCTTTTTCTTCTTGCCAAAGAAGTGATGTTCGGCTCTTGTTGCACTTAAATGGTAATCACTACGTCTAATTTTGAATGTTTCTTCTGATGAATTACTGTTATCATTATATTTTGGTGTTGTTCTTGTTGATATTTGATTTAATATGCGTATTGTTTGACTTTGTAATGTAGATAACGTTTGGGATTGTTCTCTAATTTGTTCTTGAAGTTCAGCTAATTTAGCTTCGTCCGCATCTTTTGCAGATTGAACTAATTCTTCAGCATCTTTTAACAGCTTTTCACACTCCTTAGATCTGGTGCTTAAAATTTCATTTACATACTTAACGTTTCTTTCAAGTATAGGATTACGATCTCCATTCTCAATTTTTTTTGAAAGGTTGGTTATATAAAAGTTTGCAAATTTGTTTACTTCGTCTACTGTTTCTGCGCCGGTAAATTCGCTTTCCTCATCAAATAGATAATTCATAGCACAAATATAAGCCGCTGTTTCCTCTTTGAAAGACTCTGTTAATTCATCTAATTTGTGTTTAAACTCTTTGTTTACATCTGTTTCCTTTAAATTTTCGTTCATAGCTTCTAAGGTTGCAATTGTGTCTTCGGAATCATTTGCTGAAACATTAAGACAGACTCCTGAAAAAAATAGACTCGATGATAATAAAACGGCTAACAATTGTTTACTCTTCATACGCATTCTCCTTTATCTTTTTATTACAATATTACAATACCACAACTTTAAATGAATTTCAAGGGGTATAAGGAGATTTTGTATGAATTAATATAAATACCTTGATATTAGCGTATTTTTTATCTAAATAACACAATAATGAGGACGTGTGATAATCAGATACAATATTTATCACATATAAGGGTACCCATATCACTACAGGAGACCTTTTTAGTACCATTAACAAATATATCAGCTGTACGGTATTCTTGTAATACTTTTTCTACTGCGATTTCAATATTTTTAGATGCTACTGGTTCGTTAAGTGAAAATTTTAACATCATTGAAGCAGATAAAATAGTTGCTAACGGATTAGCAATATTAAGACCAGCGATGTCCGGGGCTGAACCGTGTATTGGTTCATATAGTCCAAGCTTTGATTTTCCTAAGCTAGCAGATGCTAACATACCTATTGACCCGCTTATCATAGATGCCTCATCTGATAGTATATCGCCAAACATATTTGATGTAAGAATAACATCAAATTGCTGAGGATCTTTTATTAATTGCATTGCACAGTTATCAACATACATATGATTTAGAGTTACTTCAGGATATTTTCTAGAAATATTGTTTACCGTTTTTCTCCATAGCCTTGAAGAGTCTAGAACATTTGCTTTATCAACGCTGCATACCCTTTTATTTCTTTTCATAGCAAGATTAAACGCTAGTATAGCTATGCGTTCAATTTCATGTGAAGAATAGATTTCTGTATCTAAAGCGATAGTTTCTTTTTCGTTTACTATTGTTTCTCGCTTACCAAAATAGATACCTCCGGTTAGCTCTCTAACTATCATTATGTTTAGAGACGAACCGATAATTTCTTTTTTTAACGGTGATGCAGAAGCTAGGGGATCAAATATGATTATTGGTCTTAGGTTAGCAAAAAGTCCTAATTCTTTTCTTATTCCTAATAACCCTGCTTCTGGTCGTAAATTTCCTGTTAAGTTATCCCATTTAGGCCCACCAACGGCCCCTAATAACACCGAATCTGAATCTTTGCACTTTTTTATTGTTTCGTCTGGTAAGGGAATACCATATTTTTCAATAGCTGCTCCCCCAATATCTGCATTTTCATATGTAATATGGAATTTATATTTTTCAGATACTTTATTAAGAACTTTCGTGGTTTCATTGATAATTTCTGGGCCTATTCCATCACCCTTTAGAAGTGTTACTTTATAGTCATTCATAATAAATCTATCCTCCAATTATTTAATGAAATACATTAGATAAAGTTTAATTGATTTTATCTTTATCACCATAGGCTCTATTTGCGGCCTCTCTAGCTAGATTTAGAATTTGTTCTGAGTTATTCTCATCTTTAAAGTTAACCGGAATTTTAGAATAAACTTCGCATACCATATCTCGCATCCATAAACCCGGTGTAATTCTTATAGAGTATCCATGTCCAGGCTCTACTATCCAATCGAATGGGTTAGCCCTAGGAAGACCATATGCTGCAAGTAATGTCATTATTACTCCACCGTGTGTTACAACAACAGCTTGTGTTGTTCCAGATTTCATTAAACTTAAAACTAAATTCTCAAATGTACTGCAAATTCTGTGTGTAAATAACATACCACTTTCACCGTTTGGAGGAGACGTATTTTGTGAATCGTTTAACCATTCTTTGAATTTAGGATTATTTTTTAATTGATTGGCAGTTTTTCCTTCCCAGTCTCCAAAGCTACACTCTTTTAATCCATCTATTATAGTGGCGTTGACGTTTGGGTAGAGGGCATTCATAGTTTGAATACAACGTTTTAATGGACTTGTAAAGAATGCCGTAGCACCTGGATATTTGTATTTTTTATCTAGCTCTTTTAAGCTTTTTAATCCGCTGGTTGATAATGGAATGTCAGTTATTCCAACATATTGTCCTTTAAGGTTTGCGTCTGTTTCACCATGTCTAATTAGGTGTATTTGATAAGATTTCATAATTATTACTCCTTAAATTTGTTTATTTGTCGAAATATAAAACCTTTACAAGAAGTTTTAAATATTATACAATACTCCCTGTAGTATATTTTTGAATTTTTATGGGGGTTCATGTATGAATAAAGATTTTCCCAGGCTTATAACACTACTTAGAAAGGAGAGAGGTCTAAGCCAAAAGCAAGCTGCGTGCGATTTACAGATCTCTCAAGCACTTTTGTCTCATTATGAAAAAGGAATAAGAGAATGTGGATTAGACTTTATTGTTAGATGTGCCGATTATTATGATGTTTCTTGTGACTATATTTTGGGAAGAACTCCCGATAGAACCGGAACAACATTAAAGGTTGAGGATATACCTGAAAGTGATTCCAATGGTAAGGATAATGAATATAAAGGGAGTTTACTTCCAACTTTAAATAAAAAACTTATTACTAATTCTCTTGTTATTGTTTTTGATTTACTCCAAAAGATCGGCAGCAAAAATCTCACATCAGAGGTTTCATCTTACTTAATGCTTTCTGTCTATAAAATGTTTAGAATAATTTACTCCAACGATACAAAAAATCCGCAGGGACTTTTTGCTGTTCCAGAACAAGTTTATAAAGGAATGTCTTCTGCTGCTATGAGCATTGCAGCAGCGAACGCATCTTGCATATGTTCTGGGAATAATGTTTTTAATCTTACTGGTATAGACAATGAAAATAAAGTTAGCATTACCCCTGAGATGATTTCAGAAAATTATTCATTAAATGCATCATCACTCTATAATTTAATTCAAAGTTCAGAGTTTAGAATGGGTATAAAGAATAATAAATAAATTTATAATTTAATGTGAACAGCCTTTAGCTTCAGCTAAAGGCTGTGTGTATTTATGCAAAACAAATGGTTTATATTATTGAGTTTTTTTCCCTTTGCTAACAATTATTACAACTTCACTTCCGCTTTCAACTAAATCACCGGGATTATGACCGTCATATCCAACGACAATTCCTACAGATACAGTGTCGTTATATTCCTGTTTTTGAGTAGGAATTAGGCCTGCAGAAGTAACTTTTTGTGAAGCTTCAGTTATAGGTATTCCTGAAATGGCTGGTAATGTTCTTGTTTTTGACCCCTTGCTAACAGTTACAAGAATAGTTGCCCCTTTTTCTATTTGCTCTGTATTTTTAGGGGTTTGTGACATTATTATACCTTCTGCAATATTATCGTTATATTCCTCCGAAGAAACTAAAACCTGATATTCTAAATTTTGCTGAGATTGTATTGATTTGTAATTTTGACCAATAAGATTTGGAACGGGTATTTTAGATGTACTAGAAGAAGCAGCTGAATAATCTGATAAAGGATCTGAAGAAGTAACCGAATTGCCAGAACTTTGAGATAGATTATTAAAAGAAAAATTATTACCAAAGAGCCAAAATACACCAGCTGATACTAGTATAATGAATGCGGTTACACCTAAAATAATTGATACAGCCACGTGTGATTTTTGCTTACAATTGTTTGGACTTGGTGGAATAATATCTTTTTCTGTATTTTCATAAATATTTATATTATTAATTACAGATGAAGAAGCGGAAAGGGCCTCTCTTAGACGTTCAAATGTGGCTGTTCTGTTAGAAGGAAAAACTTGTAGTGCATTTGCTAAAGCAGATATAACATGTTCTGGAATTTCTTTAAGTAGATTTGTAGGGATAAATATCCTATCGTCTGTTTTTCTTTTAAGAGCCTTTTGGGGAGCGGACCCAGTAAGAGCAAAGAACAAAGTTGCAGCAAAAGCGTAAACATCGGTTGACTCATTTGTTTGATATTCTGGTAAGTACTGTTCTATAGCAGAGAAACCATCGTAAAGTGTTGGGGGTATATGGGATCCTTGTTTCCGTATTTCTGGAATTGAAAAACCAAATAATTTCAACTTGTTTTCGTCTGTTATTAATATATTTTCTGGACATATACCTAAATGTTGTATACCAACAGAGTTCATTTCACTTAATGAAGACAATAAAGGCATAAATAATGTTCTAGCAGTATCCCAACTGATATGGTTATCTTTTTTTCTTAGAAAATCAACAAAGCTTAAACCGTTTACCCATTCATAAACAGCATATGCTGTTGAGTTTTCAGTGAATATATTATAAACAGGAACAATTGCAGATAAAGAACGCAGCCTTGCAACAGCTCTTAAATATGTTAAAAAGCTATTCATATATTCTTTAAATTGGCTTTCACAACCACTTTTAATTACTAATTCATGTCCGTTAGATGCACGGTAACACAGAATGCTTGGAAAAAATTCTTTTATATAAACAGGCACATTTGAAACATTATCATATGCTATATATCCAATACCTTCGCTATTATTGTCTATCACCTTTCCAATAGAATAACGTTTCTCAAGTACAGCGCCTATTTCTAGGTATGGAGATGACTGCTTTTCATTTTGATTAAAACCACAAAAAGGACAGATTTCCTCGCCATTTAATTTTTTCATGCAGCCTTTGCACAGTTTGTCAAATTCCTTCATTGAATTTCCTCCGAATTTTTAGCTTATAATCTTCAGAGATTATACCACAAAGACAATAATAAAATCAATCTTACGCAAACTAAAAAATAATTAGAAGCTATAATGATTTTGCTATTTTTTGAACTTTTGGTATTAATGCATCAATTTTAGGGTTTTTATCTGTGTTATATAAGACAACTGTGTCAACTAATTTTGCGTTTAAAATAGTAAAGATCATTTTTATCTGAGATATAATAATTTTAGGACCACGTTCATCGTCTGATCCACAGGTTAATAATAATACAGCCTTTTTCGCTTTTTCTATAGGGGGTTTTTTGTTTTGATAAAACCGAGCTGAAAAGTATCTTTGCATTCTATCAAAAATAGCTTTTAATGGTGCAGGCATTGATAAATTATATACAGGTGTTGCTATAACTAGAAGATCAGTTGTTCTAAGATAATAATCAAAATTATCGAGGTCGTGGAATTTACAAGATTCTTTTGTTTTACATAATCCACAATCTATACAGGGGTGTATGTTTTCTTTGTAAGAATCATTAAATGTAATTTCATAATCCTTTAATTC
>CAKSUE010000043.1 GCA_934501135.1 uncultured Eubacteriales bacterium
CCATAGGACCTACATAAACTATATTATTGCTTATACTACTGTTTCTTAAATATGTAGCCAAAAGATGTTCAAAACTGTGTAACCCTGCGTTTTCCAAATATGGCGGTGTGTTTGGTTTAACCATTCTTATATCATAAGTTATTATATCACCATCTACTCTTGATATATACATACCCTTATTAATTTTTGTATGATCAACTTGAAAAGCTTTAATTGTGTTCATATTATTACCTCATTTTATCAGTTTTATTTAATATTATAACACCTTAAAACAATGTATTCAATAACCAATAAAAAATAAAAGAGTAACAATAATAATTCTATAAGTAATTTTAAATAAATCAAAATACAATTTTAATAATGTTGCAAAGGTAAGAAATAGATACATAAAAAACGTAAAAAATTCAGTTTAGTATCATAATAGCAAAAAGGTACAGCGTAACCCATTTTACTAAGTTACACTGTATCACACTTAAACAATATCTTTATATGAAGTCTTAAAATTCGCTATTCATTTGTTTTTTTATTAAATTACTCCTTCAGCTATCATAGCATCTGCAACTTTAATAAATCCGGCTATATTAGCTCCAACAACATAATTCTTTTCAAATCCATACTTTTTTGAAGATTCTGATACTTGTTTAAATATATTAACCATAATATCTTTTAGTTTAGAATCCACCTCTTCAAAAGTCCATGAAAGTCGCATGCTATTTTGGCTCATCTCCAAAGCAGAAACAGCAACACCTCCAGCATTTGCTGCTTTACCCGGAGCAAACAGAATATTATTTTTTAAAAATAGCTCCGTTGCATCAATAGTAGTAGGCATATTTGCACCTTCTGCAACAGCAATAACACCATTCTTTATTAGAATTTCAGCAGCCTCAATTGGTAACTCATTCTGTGTAGCACACGGAAGAGCAATATCACAAGGTACATTCCACATGAATTTTCCTTCATGATATTCAGAATTTGGACGATACTTTTTATATTCGCTTAAACGACCTCTATTTACTTCTTTAATTTCCTTAACAGCCTTTAGGTCTATTCCTTCTGAATCGTAAATCCATCCTGTTGAATCTGAAAGTGTTACAACATTAACTCCTAACTGAAGAGCCTTTTCTGTTGCATATATTGCAACATTTCCAGATCCCGAAATTGATGCAGTCATGCCATTAATATTTTTTCCATTCTGCCTTAACATTTCTTCCGCTAAATATAAAAGACCATACCCAGTAGCTTCAGTCCTTGTCAATGAACCTCCAAAGTCAAGTCCTTTTCCTGTTAAAACACCTTCATATGCATTTCTAATCCTTTTATATTGTCCAAACAGGTAGCCTATCTCTCTCCCACCTACACCAATATCACCTGCTGGGACATCTGTATTAGGACCTATATGTTTACAAAGTTCAGTCATAAAACTTTGACAAAAAGCCATAATCTCTCTGTCACTTTTGCCTTTAGGATCAAAATCGCTTCCGCCTTTTCCTCCTCCAATAGGAAGGCCAGTTAAAGCATTTTTAAAAATTTGCTCAAACCCCAAGAATTTAATTATTCCCATATTTACTGATGGATGAAACCTTAATCCGCCCTTATACGGACCAATAGCACTATTAAACTGTACTCTATATCCACGATTGACCTGAATTTTTCCATTATCATCAACCCAAGGAACACGGAATTTAATCTGCCTTTCAGGCTCTGTTATTCTTTCTATTATACTTGCGTTCTCATATTTTTTATTCTGTTCAATAACTGGTTCTAAAGATGTGAGAACTTCTGTTACTGCTTGTATAAACTCTGGCTCATTTTGATTCCTATTAATCACCTGACTAAGTTGTTCTTTTGTATAAGACATAAACGTTCCTCCCAATACAGTAAAATTTGTTAAAATTGACTTAAAATAACTTTTAAGTATTTTATCATAAGATTTAATGATTTGCAAGTTATTATATTATTTATTCATAATTTAATGCTTAAAATTATTATTCCAAGACAATCGCATTAAACGCTAAAATACCTATAATTTCAACATTATCTATAGTTTCATAAACAGTATTCTATAGCTTTTAATAATACAAATTATGAAGGATTTTATATTTTATAATTCATTTTAATACTGACGATGCAATAAATTTTATATTAAAATTTGTATTTTTATAAAAAAGATATTATAATAATCAAGTAATTTTTTTTAGGAGGAGAAATATTTGAAAAATAGTTATGAATCTCCATTATCGTCTAGGTACTCAAGTGATGAAATGAAATATCTATTCTCATCTGATATGAAATTTAAAACTTGGAGAAAACTTTGGATTGCTTTAGCTGAAACTGAAATGGAATTAGGATTACCAATCAGTCAAGATCAAATAGATGAAATGAAAAAGTTTCAAGATAACATAAACTATGAGGTTGCACAAAAAAAAGAAAAAGAGATAAGACATGATGTAATGTCTCATGTATATGCATACGGCGTACAATGTCCCAAAGCCAAACCAATTATCCATTTAGGTGCTACTTCTTGTTATGTTGGAGACAATACCGATATAATAGTTATGCATGAGGCGCTTAAAATTGTTAAAAATAAAGTTCTAATTGTTATAAAACAATTATCTGATTTTGCAGAAAAATATAAAGATCTACCTACTCTCGCTTATACACACTTTCAGGCCGCTCAACCCACTACTGTAGGTAAAAGAGCCACTCTTTGGATTCAAGACCTTATTATGGATCTTGAGGATATAGAACATCAACTTTCTAAAGCTAAACTTCTTGGATCTAAAGGTACAACAGGAACTCAGGCCAGTTTTCTTGAGTTATTTAATGGTGATCAACAAAAAGTAAAATCTGCAGATAAATTAGTTGCTAAAAAAATGGGATATAAAAATTGTTTTGTAGTTTCAGGACAAACATATTCAAGAAAATTAGATAGCCAAATACTTTCTATTCTTAGTGGAATAGCACAAAGCGCTGCAAAATTTTCTAATGATATTAGATTATTACAGCATCTTAAAGAGATAGAAGAACCATTTGAAAAAAATCAAGTTGGTTCCTCTGCAATGGCATATAAACGAAATCCTATGAGGTCGGAACGAATAGCATCACTTGCAAGATATGTTATAATTGATTCCCTAAATCCTTGTTTAACAGCCTCAACTCAATGGTTGGAAAGAACTTTAGATGACTCCGCCAATAAAAGAATAAGTATACCAGAAGCATTTCTGGCAACAGATGCAATTTTAAATCTATATGCAAATATATGTAGCGGGTTAATTGTCTATCCTAAAGTAATAGAAAAGCATTTAGAAAAAGAGTTACCCTTTATGGCAACTGAAAATATAATGATGGACGCAGTAAAAAGAGGTGCTGATAGACAAGAATTACATGAAAGAATTAGATTACATTCAATGGAAGCCTCTAGAAACATAAAAGAAAAAGGAAGTAAAAACGATCTTTTAGAACGAATTGCTTCTGATCCCATTTTCAACTTAACAATAGACCAATTAAAAAACTTATTGGCACCAGAAAAATACATTGGCATGGCAAAAAAACAAACTGAGGATTTTTTGTCGGAAATTGTACATCCAATTTTAGACAAAAAATCTGATTTAGATCATTTTAACGTTGAAATTTTCGTCTAATTCGCTCGTTTTATTTGGTAGGCCTTTATATATTTTTTTATTTGTGATATTATGTTAAATGTTCATTGTGTTTTATTTAATTGATTTACGTATGTAAGTAAAAATACTGTTATGGAGTGATATATAAATATGGTTAAAGCAATTGTAGGAGCTAACTGGGGAGACGAAGGTAAAGGAAAAATTACTGATGTAATGGCTAAAGAATCAGATATTGTCATACGCTTTCAAGGTGGAAGCAATGCAGGACATACCATTATTAATGATTATGGTAGATTTGCCCTCCACCAGTTACCATCAGGGGTATTTTATGACCATATTACTAATATAATTGGTAATGGCGTAGCTCTTAGCGTTGAAAATTTCATCAATGAGCTTGGTTCTTTAAAACATAAGGGAATTAACCCTAAAATTTATATTTCAGACAGAGCACAAATAGTTATGCCATATCATATTTTATTTGATGTATATGAAGAAGAGAGACTTTCTTCTCGTAAGTTCGGTTCTACAAAATCTGGCATTGCACCGTTCTATTCAGACAAATTTTCTAAAATAGGTTTTCAGGTAAGTGAATTGTTTGCAGATGAAAATCTTTTAAAAGATAAAATAGAACAAACTATGAAAATAAAAAATGAAATTTTGAAAAATTTTTATAATAAACCAGAGATCACAGTTTATGAAGTATTTGATAAATTAATGGAATATAAAGAACTTATTAAAAATTATGTAATTGATTCTTTTGATTTCATCTACAATGCAATAAAAGAAAACAAAAATATTCTATTAGAAGGACAATTAGGCGCATTAAAAGATACAGACTTTGGAATCTATCCTATGGTTACATCTTCAAATACAATAGCTGGATATGGTTCTGTTGGAGCAGGTATTCCACCTTATGAAATAAAGGAAATTATAACCGTTGTTAAAGCTTATTCAAGCGCAGTAGGTGCTGGAGAATTTGTAAGTGAAATCTTTGGTGACGAGGCTGAAGAATTAAGAAAAAGAGGCGGAGATAAAGGAGAATATGGTGCAACAACTGGCCGACCAAGAAGAATGGGCTGGCTAGATTTAGTTGCAACAAGATACGGTTGTCGGGTTCAGGGCACAACAAAAATAGCGTTTACTGTTTTAGATGCTCTTGGATATTTAGATGAGATTCCTGTATGTGTAGGATACGAAATAGATGGAAAAAGAGTTAATCACTTCCCAGCAACAACATACTTAAAAAAAGCAAAACCTATATTAAAGGTTCTCCCCGGCTGGAAATGTGATATTAAAGGCATAAAAAATTATAATGACTTACCCGTAAACTGCAAAAATTATATTGAGTTTGCGGAAAAAGAAATAGGCATCCCTATTGGTATAATATCAAATGGGCCTGCAAGAGAAAACATTATTTATAAATAGTAATATTGGAGGATAATAGCAATGTGCGGAATAGTAGGATATATTGGTAAAAATGAAGCTGCACCTATGCTTTTGCATGGGCTTGAAAAACTTGAATATAGAGGATATGACTCTGCTGGCGTTGCAGTATATACAGGAAACAAATTAGAAATAGCAAAAGTAAAAGGAAGGCTTAAAAATCTATGTGATTTAATAGATGGAGGAAATAGCCTTCATGGTAAAGTAGGAATAGGTCATACAAGATGGGCTACACATGGAAAGCCTTCAGATATTAATTCTCATCCCCAAAAAAGTACATCTGGAAAAATCGCTGTTGTTCATAATGGAATCATAGAGAATTACTTATATCTAAAGGAAGATTTAATAAAATCAGGTAAGAAATTTGTTTCTGAAACAGATACTGAAGTCATAGCACAATTAATAGAGTACTTCTATAATGGAAATTTGTTAGATGCGGTAATTAAGACAATATTAAAACTTGAGGGTTCATATTCTTTAGGGATTATATGCGAAGATAATCCAGACGAAATAATTGCTGTTAGAAAAGATAATCCTTTAATTGTAGGTTTTGGTGATGGTGAAAATTACATCGCATCTGATATACCAGCAATACTTTCAAGAACTCGCGACATTTGTCGCCTTGAAGATAATGAAATTGCTGTTTTAACAAAAGATAATGTAACTTTATATAATACCAATAAAGAAATTATTAATAAAGATATTGTGCATATAGATTGGGATATTTCATCTGCAGAAAAACAAGGTTACGATCATTTTATGATGAAAGAAATTATGGAACAGCCGAAGGCTATAAGAGAAACAATTAGTCCTAGAATAAAAGATGGACAAATTGTTTTAGATAATATTAAGCTTTCAAAAGAGGATTTAGAGAAAATAAGTAAAATTTGTATAATAGCATGTGGATCTGCCTATCACGTTGGGTGCGTTGCAAAATATGTACTGGAAAAAACAACAAAAATCCCCGTAGAAGTAGACTTAGCTTCCGAATTTAGATACAGAGATCCTATTATTGACAATAGTGTACTTATTATAGTTATCAGTCAATCAGGAGAAACTGCAGATACATTAGCAGCTCTTAGAGAAGGGAAAAAACTAGGTGCAAGAGTACTATCAATTGTAAATGTTGTTGGAAGCTCAATTGCTAGTGATTCTGATGATGTAATATATACATGGGCAGGTCCAGAAATTGCTGTTGCAACAACTAAAGCATATAGCACTCAACTTTCTGTAATTTATCTTATTGCTTTATATATTGGTCAAAAATTAGGTACAATATCTAACGAAGAATATAATTCTTATATAAAAGATTTAGAATCACTACCAAATAAAATTGAAGAAACATTAAAATGCATTGATTCAGTTAAAGAATTTGCTTTGTCTCATTATAAAGCAAATAATGTATTTTTCATTGGGCGAAATTTTGACTACGCTGTATCGCTAGAAGGTTCTCTAAAGCTTAAAGAGATATCATATATCCCTTCTGAAGCTTATGCTGCTGGTGAATTAAAACATGGAACTATCTCATTAATTGAAGACAATACTTTAGTAGTAAGTCTCGCGACACATCCAACATTATTCGATAAAATGGTAAGTAATATCAAAGAAGTTAAGGCCAGAGGTGCTTGTGTATTAGCTATTACCACAGAAAATCATAAAGACGCTATCTCCCAAGTAGCTGACCATACCTTTTTTATTCCAGAAACTTGTAATATGATGTTACCT
>CAKSUE010000044.1 GCA_934501135.1 uncultured Eubacteriales bacterium
TGTGGCAGTCCAGACTGTGGTGTAGGCTGTGATTGTGATAGATATATGGAATTTTGGAATTTAGTATTTACACAATTCAGCAATGATGGAAATGGTAATTATACACCGTTAAAACATCCTAATATCGATACAGGTATGGGGCTTGAGAGACTTGCATGCATTATGCAAGGTGTGGATAATCTATTTTTAGTTGATACAGTAAAATCAATTATGGACCATGTTTGTAGAATTGCTGGTGTTAAATATGGGGAAAATAAAAAACTAGATGTATCTATAAGAGTTATAACGGACCATATTAGAAGTACTACCTTTATGATTGGTGATGGAATAATGCCTTCAAATGAGGGTAGAGGTTATGTACTTAGACGTTTGTTAAGACGTGCAGCAAGGCATGGAAAACTTTTGGGAATAAAGGGCACATTTTTAACGGATATTTGTGATACAGTTATCAAGGAAAATGAAAAATCATATCCTGAACTTAAAGATAAAAAAGAAATAATAAAAAAAGTAATTAGCATTGAGGAAGAAGCATTTTTTAAGACCTTGGATCAGGGAATGCAAATTTTGACGAACATAATTGATAATGCAGACTTTGATGTTCTTTCAGGAAAAGATGCATTTAGACTAAATGATACATTTGGTTTTCCGCTTGATTTAACAAAAGAAATAATAGCGGAAAGAGGAATGACTGTAGACGAAGAAGAATTTAAACTTTTATTATCTCAACCAAAAGAAAGAGCCAGAAATGCCAGAAAAAAATCAGATACAGATGCTTGGATAAGCGATAGTATAGATCTTAATGGTATTTCCGCTACAGAGTTTTATGGGTATAATAATCTATCTATTGATGCTGAAGTTAAAGCAATATTTAAAGACAGTAAAATAGTAGAATATGCTTCTGAAGGTGATAAAGTAATAATTGTTTTAAATAGAACACCTTTCTATGCAGAAGGTGGCGGACAGATTGGAGACAGCGGCGAAATAAATGGATCTAATGCCCAAGTATGTGTAATTGATACAGCAAAAAATTCTTCTGGAGTTTACATGCATAGCTGTTTGATAAATTCGGGAATAATATCTTGTGGCGATACTGTACGGGCTCATGTCGATGAGATGAAAAGAAAAGATATTATGAGAAACCATACAGCGGCACATATGCTTCAATCGGCTCTTAGAATGGTTTTAGGAACACATGTAGAGCAAGCAGGACAATTTGTGAACGAAAAACATTTAAGATTTGATTTTACTCATTTTTCTGCGATGACAGTTAAACAAATTGAAAAGGTTGAGCATATAGTCAATAATGCTATATTAAATTCTAAAGATGTAACTATTAAAGAAATGCCTATAGAAGAAGCTAGAAAACTAGGGGCAATGGCCCTTTTTGGAGAAAAATATGGGGACATCGTTAGAGTTGTAGATATAAAAGATTTTTCAGTAGAGTTTTGCGCCGGAACACACGTTGATAATACTTCTAAACTTGGTTTATTTAAAATAGTGTCTGAAGGATCAGTGGCTTCTGGCATAAGGAGAATAGAGGCCGTAACCGGCGAAGGTGTACTTAATATAATTAATGCATCGTTGGCGACAATTCGCGATTGTGCAAAAGAATTAAAATTAAAAAATTCCGCTGATATCTTGAATAGGTGTATATCAATTGATGCCGAACTAAAAGAAAAAGATAGAAAAATTGAAATTCTTACATCTAAGCTTTCTTCAATGAAGGTAGATGGACTGCTAGAAGTTTCTAAAATAATAGAGGGAGTTAGGGTTGTAACTGCGAATTTGTTAGAGGAAAACAATGAAATGTCTTCTGATGATCTTAAAAAATTGTGTGACAAAATAAAAGATAGAGCGCCTAAATGTGTTGCAGTTGTAGCTTCTAAAAACAAGGGGAAAATTACCCTGGCTGTTTCTATAGGCAAAGAAGCTCTTCAAAAGGGTCTTCATGCTGGTAAAATTGTTAAGGAAGTAGCTTCAATAACAGGAGGAAAAGGTGGCGGTAAGCCGGATTTTGCTATGGCAGGGGCAAAGGATGAAACAAAAATTTCGGTTGCCTTAGATTCTGTACAAAATATAGTTCTTAATATGTTAAAAGATATTTAGAGATACGGAGGAGAATATGGATTGCGTTTTTTGTAAAATAGTTAATTCTCAAATACCTTGTAATAAGGTGTTTGAGGATGACAAAGTTTTGGCTTTTTATGACTTAGACCCACAAGCTCCAAAACATATTTTAATAATTCCAAAAGAACATATATCTTCAGTAAATGATATAGACTCTCAAAATAGCTCTATAATTTCACATATTTTTGAAATAATAAAAGTTATTGCAGAAAAATTGGAACTTTCAAATGGATATAGAGTTGTGACGAATTGTGGCGAAGAAGGAGGACAAACAGTTAGCCATCTCCATTTTCATGTTTTAGGAGGAAGGTCCATGAAATGGCCTCCGGGTTGATCTTGTATTTATATAAATAAGACATACTTGAAAGGTAGTGTTTAAGATGAGTAAAGTTTACAAAATGAATATTGCAGGTTGCGATAGAGAACTGCCCATATGTAGTGCAGGGGAACATTTAGATATAGCAGCTTTTATTATGTTTGGTGATGTTGAATTAACTGTTAAAGCTGCGGAGGAGATACTAAAAAATTGCCCTGAATATGATGTACTTATTACAGCAGAGGCAAAAGGAATTCCGTTGTGCTATGAGATGGCAAGACAATCTGGTAAAAAATATATAGTTGCAAGAAAAAGTGAAAAACTATATATGAGAAATCCTATTCATGTTGAAGTTAAATCAATAACAACAGTTAGACTTCAAAATTTATATCTTTCTCAGGAGGATTATGAATATTTAAAGGGCAAAAGAGTTCTAATTGTTGATGATGTAATAAGTACAGGCGAATCACTTACAGCGATTGAAATGCTGGTTGAAAGAGCTGGAGGTAATACTGTAGGAAGAACTTGTGTTTTGGCTGAGGGTGATGCATCTAAGAGAGATGACATTATTTTCTTAGAGCCTCTTCCACTATTTACAAAATAACATATATATCCTTATTAAATGATGGTTCAAATTTATTAGAAGAGGGAGAATTTTATATGGTGAGGTCTTTCGCGTTGATTGGATTTTCTTATTTAATTGCGCTTATAGCCTCAGTATATTTTGGGGCAAAGGTAGCTATTGTTTTGTCGATAGTTTTCCTTTGTCTTTTTATAATTTCATTATTTATTAAAAGGTGTAGAAGCAAGAAGGTTATTCCAATTGTTTTTATAACTATGGCGGTTGCATTTATAAGTTACGGTGTTTCTTATACTTATAAAGTTATGCCAATAGAAAAACTTGATAAGTCTACGGCAAATATTTCTGGTGTGATTTGTGATACCCCATATAAATTATATAATAAGTATTATTACATATTGAAAACCGACAGTATTGGGTTGAATGGTGTTCCACAGAATATAAAAATAAGAATTTCCTCTAATACGTCACTAGATGCAGATATATACGATAGAGTTACAGCGCAAGTAAATATGTTTTTACCGGATGACAGCAGTGGATTTTCATCTAAATCTTATTATGCATCTAAAAATATTCATATGTTTGCATATTTTAGCGATTATGGATCCATAAAAATAGATGAAACAGCTAACAAACCAATACATTATTATATACTTAAATTTAGAGAAGAGCTAATATCAAGAGTAAAACTTTTATTGGGTAACGAAGAATCATCAGTAGCAATTGGCATGCTTTTAGGATATAAGTTTGATATTAGTAGCGAAGTAAGAACAAGCTTTAACCGTGTAGGGATATCTCATTTATTAGCTGTATCTGGATATCATATGGCTGTTATAGTTAACTTTATGTTTGTTTTATTAGGTTTTCTTAAAATTCCTAAGAAATTATCAAATATTTTAATTATGTTTATAGCTATATTATTCATGGCCTTAACCGGCTTTTCTTCATCTATTATGAGAGCTGGCATAATGTACATAATTTATTTGTTTGGTAAAATTATTAGCCGGAAAACAGATTCTTTAAATTCACTTGGTTTAGCAACATTTTTAATTTGTATAGTTAATCCATTCTCTGCTGGAGATATAGGACTTTTATTATCTGTTTCTGCAACACTTGGAATAATTGTATTATCACCAATAATTTCATCTTGGTTCAGAAATAAAACATCTAATGTAGTATTCGGTAAGAAATATCTTTATTTAATTACAGACATACTAGCAGTTACCCTATCTGCAAATCTATTTACTATGCCAATAACAATGCTAACTTTTAAATATTTGTACATAATATCTCCACTGGCTAACATTTTAATTGTATTCGCATTTTCTGCAATGATGTTTTGTTTAATAATAGCTATAATTTTATCTTATTTAGGGTTTTTAAGCGTAATGGCTATACCATTCTCAGTTGCAGCAACGTTACTAATAAAGTATATGATTTCCTGTGCAGGGTTTCTTGCTAGTTTGCCTTATGCTTATTTGTCCGCAAGCTATAAGTTTTTGCTAATATGGTTAGCGTGCACTATGATATTATTGGCTATATCACTTTTCCTTAGAAAAGACTTAAAGTTGATTAAGATTACAGCTCTTCTTTCTGTAATTATACTAATGGTTGGTACCTTATCATATCAAATTTTAGGAAGAAGTGTTACAACTGTTGCAGTTCTTAATACTGGTACCGGTATTTCTTCAGTAATTTCAAGGGATGGACATGCTGCAGTATTATCTTGCGGTGGAGATGATTTTTATTCCAATAGCATTTATGAGTATTTAGAATCCAGAAATATAAAGAAAATAGATTTTGTTTTAACTTCAGACGATAGTTCTAAAACATCTGGTTTTATTAAAGATGTAATTAATATTTATAGACTGTCCTCTGCAGTAGTTCATGATAAAGTTTTGGATGATAATAAAGAATTATTTGAAAATAATATGAACTCAAGAAATGGCTTAATAAGTTTTGAAAAATCTGCCAATATTGACATTTGGAGCAATGTTAGCATTTCTGCGGTAAATGAGAATAATGAGAGCTTTATATATTTAACTGTTAACGATGTTAGGTTTTTATTTTGTCCTGCTGGCGGAGATGCATATAATTTACCGGGCGATTGGAAAATGTCTGCGTTCGCTATTTATGGGAATGTTCCTGATAATAACAATATGATTAAATCAAATTATGTTATATTATCTATGGATGAGGATGATCTAGATGGCAAGATAAAACCTTTTATTATCGATAGCAAAAATGTTCTTACTACAGCATCAAACGATACGATTTTCATAGATTGCATAAAAGATAATGAAGTAAGTATACATAGGTAGTTGTTATATTTCTTTAAGGGGTGTGTTAATGTCTAAAATCACGGAAAATGAATTAAAGAAAAAGATTAAAGAGCGCAATTTATCTGGTTTTTGCTTTTTGTATGGTAATGAAAAATATTTGGTGAATTATTATACAAAAAAAATTGTGGAGTCAGTTATAGGTAATAAATATAATGATTTTAATTTTCAGGTTTTTGATAGTAATAAGATAGAATTAAATGATATTTCATCCTCTGTAGAATCAGTGCCACTTATGTCTAACAAAAAATGTGTATTAATAAATGATTTAGATATATCATCATTGAACGAAAGTGAAAAAAATAGCCTTATAGAAATAATTTCTGATTTACCTGAAACGACTGTGTTAATTATGAGCTATCCAACACTTGAATTTGATCTAAAAAAAGTAGCCAAATGGAAAAATTTTATTTCCAGTATTAATGAACTTGGAACAGTATTAGAGTTTGAAAAAAGGGGAGAGCAGGCCCTAGAAAGACAGTTGGTAAGTTGGGCTAAAAAGAGAGGCACTGATCTGTCATTAATTAATGCGTCTAAGATAATAATGCTGTGTGGAGACGATCTTAATACGTTAAGCTTAGAACTTGAAAAATTATGTGCATATGTAGATTATAAAGAAATAACTGAACATGATATTGAGACTGTAGTCACCAAGAATTTAGAAACCACAGTATTTGTTTTATCTAATGCTTTAGCAAGAAGAGATTATGAAAAAGCCTTTAGGCAGGTTGATTTTCTTTTTTATCAAAGAGAGGAACCTATATCAGTATTGGCTGTTTTAGCTTCTATTTTTATAGATATGTATAGGGTACGTGTATCCCTTGAAAGCGGTAAAGATCCCGGTGAACTAACTAAATATTTTGATTATAGAAATAAAGCATTTAAATTGAAAAATGCACAAAGAGATAGCAAAGGGATTACGAGCGAAAATATTAAAAAATGCCTTAATATTTTATCAAATACAGATGTGTTATTAAAAAGCACAAGGACTAATAAAAGAGTAATTATGGAAGAGTTAATTTCAAAGATTATGTTAACTTTATAAATGAGGAGATTCTATTGATTAAAATAAAGGAAGCAATTATAGTAGAAGGCAGATATGATAAAATTAAATTGTCTTCAATTATAGACGGAATAATTATAGAGACAAATGGGTTTAGGATATTTAAAGATAAAGAAAAGGTGAATTTATTAAGGAATCTAGCAAATACAAACGGAATTTTGGTATTTACAGATAGCGACTCTGCAGGTTTTTTGATAAGAAATTATATTAGTTCTATAATTCCTAAAGAAAAAATTAAGCACGCATATATTCCGGATATATATGGTAAGGAAAAGAGAAAAGATAGCTGTTCTAAAGAGGGAAAGTTAGGTGTAGAGGGTGTACCCAAAGAGGTTATAAT
>CAKSUE010000045.1 GCA_934501135.1 uncultured Eubacteriales bacterium
GTTGTAAGCTATGATGGTAGAGGAAAAACAGTTAGTGTCCCTAATGAGGTCAGCTATAATAGTAAAAATTATACCGTAGTATCTATAGGGCCTGAAGCGTTTCGAGATTTAAAAGATCTTAACAACGTAAGGCTTTCTGGAAGTATTAATCAAATTGGTGAAAAGGCTTTTTGGGGATGCAAAAACCTTATATCAATAACATTGCCTAATAGGATTAATAAAATTGGTGAATATGCATTTTTTGATTGTTTAAACCTCAAATTAACAAAATTACCTAATGAACTTAATGAAATTGGAAGAAATGCGTTTTGTCTGTGCAAGGAACTCGAATTAACGAAATTGCCTAATGGTCTTACAGAAATAGGTGATGGGGCATTTTTGGACTGTAAAAACCTCAAATTAACAAAATTACCTAATGGACTTAATAAGATCAGACGTTTTACATTTGCTTGTTGTGAAAAACTCGATTCAATAGAACTGCCTGAAGGCGTTAAGGAAATAAGAGAGTTTGCATTTTCACGCTGCACAGGGCTTAAATTAGTTAGACTGCCTAATGGACTTAACAAAATTGGTAGACGTGCATTTGAAGATTGTGCAAACCTCAAATTAACAAAATTACCTAATGGACTTACTAAAATTGGCGAAGAGGCATTTCGTGATTGTGGGAAACTTGAATTAACGCAATTGCCTAATGGACTTACTAAAATTGGCAAAAAAGCATTTTTTTATACAGGAATTAAAAGAATAACAATACCTTCCAGTGTTACTTATCTAGGAAAAAATTCATTTGGCATCAAAAATAAAACAGATATTATATTAGCTAAAGGTAGTAAGTTAAAGAGACAAGACGTAATTAATGCCTGTAAATAGCTTATCTAGGTTAGGCAGAAGTAGATAAATTAGTACAGAATCGTGATTATTTATAATAAAAAGGCCACCCTACCTATAGTTAGGTAGGGTGGTTTTCTTTATAAAAAAGGATAACCACAGGAAAACTAAGTCCCTAATGGTTATCCAGCATGGAGCGGGAAACGGGATTCGAACCCGCGACATTCAGCTTGGGAAGCTGACGCTCTACCCCTGAGCTACTCCCGCGTATAAATAAGCTTATAAAAAATATTTTAAAACGGAGTCTCAATTCCAATATTTGTAGTATAACAAATGCTATTTTATCTGTCAATACTTAATGCAACGTTTATTGAAGTAACTGAAATGTTAGCCAGGGTTTACAAAATTAGTAATATAAGTTATAATGTTAACATAAACTAACATTGTAGTATGATTATTTTGGGAAGGATATGAAAACGTGAAAACAGTTAATGACTTGAAAGTGAATGAATCTGGAGTTGTTTTAAGAATAGGTGGATGTGGAGCACTTAGAAGACGGATAATCGACATGGGTATTACTCCGGGAGCAGTTGTAATAATGAGAAAGGTTGCGCCGTTTGGAGATCCAATAGAAATAAACGTGAGAGGTTACGAACTTAGTATTAGAAAGTCAGACGCAGAGAAAATAGTAATTGAGGACGAATAATGTTATAAGGAGGTATATTTAATGGCAAGTTTAATAAAAGAAAAAATGAAAAGCAATTCGAATATTAGTATGTCAGATAAAAAAAAACTTCGTTTTGCTTTGGTTGGTAACCCTAATTGTGGAAAAACCACTTTATTTAATAAATTAACAGGCAGTAAACAATATGTAGGCAATTGGCCTGGTGTAACTGTAGAAAAAAAAGAAGGTAAAGCTAAATTCTGTGATAGCGAAATCAGTATTTTAGACCTACCGGGGATATATTCTCTTTCTCCGTATTCGCCAGAAGAGGTGATTACTAGAAACTGCATAATTGATGAACAGCTTCAGCTAATTATTAATATTGTGGATGCAACAAATATAGAAAGAAATTTATATCTTACAACTCAGATTGCAGAACTTGGAAGGCCGATGATAATTGCACTAAATATGGTAGATTTACTTGAGAAAAGAGGTGACCATATTGATTATAAAAGATTAGAAAAGAAGTTAGGAATACCCGTTGTACCAATCTCTGCAGGAAAAGGGATCGGAATAGATGAGCTGATGAGACGTTCAATAAGTTGTGCGAAAAAGAACTATATTGCCAATATAAAAAATACATATTCACCAGATCTTGATGAGGTATTATGCGAAATTGAAGAAATTCTTGATTCTATACGGACAAGTACAAATGTTAACCAAAGATGGAATGCTGTTAAAGTTTTTGAGGGGGACAATATAACATTAGAAAAATTTAAATTTACAGAACAGCAATCAAGGAAAATAAATACGATAAGAAAAAGAATACCAACGACTAAGTATTTAGATAGAGAAATGATAATTGCAGATCAAAGATACAAGTACATATGTGAAATTTGTTCTTCAGTTGTAAAAAAAAGGTTTGCCCAAGGACATTTGACGACATCAGATAAAGTAGATAAGATTATTACTAACAGATTTTTGGCAGTGCCGCTATTTTTAAGTATGATGTTATTAGTTTTCTTTATAACATTTGGACCTATTGGAAATTTTTTAAGAGATAGCGCCGAATTTTTAATAAAGGATACTTTTGCTAATTTTGTTAGTAATATTATTAGCTCGCTGGGGGCCTCGCAGTGGACTGAAAGTTTGATAGTAGACGGAATAATAGAAGGTGTTGGTTCTGTTATATCATTTTTCCCTCAAATATTAATTTTGTTTACACTTTTATCAATATTAGAAGATAGCGGTTATATGGCGAGAGCCGCGTTTATTATGGATCAGCTATTAAGAAAAATAGGGCTATCAGGTAGAGCTTTTGTTCCTATGCTAATGGGATTTGGATGTACAGTGCCGGCAGTTTTGGGAACCAGAACTCTGGAAAGTGAAAAAGATAAGAGGCTGACAATTTTAATTACGCCATTTATGTCTTGCAGTGCAAAAATGCCTGTATATGCATTATTTATTTCAGCCTTTTTTGTTAGCAATCAAGCGTTGATAATTTTTTCTATATACTTATTAGGAATTATTGTAGCGGTTTTGTCTGCTTTATTATTTAAAAATACATTATTAAAAGGAGATCCTGCACCATTTGTTATGGAACTTCCACCTTATAGACTACCAACCCTAAGGAGTTTGTGGATACATGTTTGGGAAAGGCTTAAAGATTTCCTTACAAAAGCTGGTACTGTACTTCTTGCGGCAACAATTATTATTTGGTTTTTGCAATCATTTGATTTTAGGATGAATATGGTAACCGATAGTGCAAATAGCATGCTTGCAAATATTGGTACATTTATAGCACCAGTATTTACATTATGTGGGTTTGGAGATTGGAGAGCCTCTGTTTCGTTGGTAACAGGTCTTGTTGCGAAAGAATCTGTTGTTAGTACAATGGCAATTTTATATAATTCTGGTATGGATACAAGTTTATCTGCTGCTTTAAGCCAAACATTCACTCCATTAAGTGCATATTCATTTATGGTTTTTGTATTGTTGTATACTCCATGTATTGCGGCTTTATCAGCAATACGAAAGGAAATGTGTAGCTTTAAGTGGACATTTGTAACAATAGTATATCAGCTTGTAGTTGCATTTTTAATGTCAGCGTTAGTTTATCAAATAGGATCATTTTTGTTATATATTTTTTCAGGAGGCAGCATTAAAATTATAGATTTAGTTATAGCTATTTTAGCAGTATCAATTGTTGCCTGTGTTATATGGATAGAGGTTTCTAAAAGAAAAGACAGTCAAGCTGGGTGTAGCTCTTGCTCAAGATGTGCAAATAAATGTAACAAATAAAGTATGTAAGATAGGTTGTGGTATATTGGAATATAAACTTACAGATTCGCTAGAAGATTATTTGGAAGCGATTTATATGCTTGAAAGAAGCAACCCAAAGGTACGAATAACAGATATAGCTGCTAAGCTTAAGCTATCTAAGCCAAGTGTAAATAAAGCTATAAATCTATTAAAAAATTCCGGTTTAGTGGATCATGAAAGATATGGGAATATAGTACTTACTGATGAAGGAAGAAAAATAGCAAAGGAAATTTACTATATGCATAATACGTTAAAGGAGTTTTTGATTAATGAACTCAATATAGATCCTGAAGTTGCTGAGTGCGAGGCTTGCGGAATAGAACATGTTATAAGCAAGGATTCATTGAATAAACTTGTTAAGTATTCTAAAAAAAATACTACTAATAATAATTATAAAAATTGAATTGTTTTACTTATTTCTCACAAAAAAACTTTAGCTTATTGACGAAGTAAAAAAATAATGCTACACTTATATCGAGCTTAATCGACAAAAGGAGATGTATTATTTATGCAAATAGATCAGGAGTCAGTAAGTGTAGGGGCAATAAATCAAACGCCTGTTTTTGCAGACATATCAGGAAAAAGATGGGAAAAAATAAAGTATATATTTTTTGCTTGGGCTGTTTTAATTTTATCTTTGATTTTGTTAGATGTGCTCCAAAATAAAGGTCTTAACAATATGATTATATATATGGTATTAAGTATTATTGATGCGCTGATTTTATTTACTACTGTATTTTCTTTCATAAGATTGATTTCTTTTATTTTCCTTTCATTGAAATATACATTTCATAAGAAAAAAAATATTGAATTAAGCGATAAAAATTTATTAGTAAGTATTATTATTTCTGCGTATAATGAAGAAAATGTTATTTGTAAAACAGTAGATTCAATTTTAAATAGCACATATGAAAACTATGAAATTATAATTGTTAATGACGGATCTACTGATAATACTTCAGAGGTTATTAAAGAAAAATATAAAGATAATGAATATGTAACTTTAATTGATAAAATAAATAGTGGCAAATCTAATTCGATTAACCTAGGTATTCAACAAGCAAATGGAGAAATTATTATTTTAATTGACGCTGATACGATTATGGATAATTGTGCTGTGGCGAATTTAGTAAGACATTTTAAAGATAAAGAAGTAGCTGCAGTTTCAGGTAATATATTAGTAGGAAATGGCAATGGATTTATATCAAGATTGCAAAATATAGAGTACATAACCAGCCTTAATTTTGATAAAAAAGCGTTAGCGGAGATAAATTCAATAAATGTAGTTCCGGGTGCTTTAGGGGCTTGGAGATTAGATTATGTCAAAGAATTAGACGGATTCAAGATGGATACTCTGGCAGAAGATGCTGAGCTGACATTGAATTTGCTATCGCAAAAGTATACGATAAAATATGACGATGAGGCTTGTGCGTATACGGAAGTTCCAGAAAATTTGAAAGATTTGATTAAACAAAGGCATAGATGGTGTTTTGGCACTTTGCAGTGTGTATGGAAAAATAGACATAATATCTTCAAAAAAAGTTCAGGAACTTTAGGATGGATAACTCTTCCATATATGATAATATCACAATGTTGCTTACCTTTAATATCAGTTTTTTTATTTCCATTATGTCTATTAAAATACATTTTTTCAGGGAATTGTAATATATTTTTGATCAATTATATTTTAATGCTGTTGGTAGATTATATTATAATATTTTATTCATTCGTCTTAGGCAAGAACAACAAAAAAGACGTAGGTTTAGTATGGGCTTTTAGAATATTCAATAAATACTTTTCAGCTTATATTTTACTTAAATCTTTAAAGTCTATATTATTAGGGTCATTTGTTGGCTGGGGCAAGTTAAAAAGGACGGGCAATGTGAGAATGGTACAAGCTTAGTTATACATTTTAGGAAAATTCAGAAGGTATCTGAGTATTTTATTTTAATTTATTTTGGTTGACATTTTTAATACATTGTTATATAATTTTTCTGTTAAAGCAGATTGTTATTTACAATTAATTTGTAAATATATGGATTTTAGTAATTTATAGATTCTTCCGTCCGTCGTATGGACGACGGTAGAATCTTTATTTTTATTTGTAGATGGAAGTGTTTTTTATGGAATGGACAGGGCTAAATGAGTTAAGAGAAAAGTATCTTGATTTTTTTGAATCTAAAGATCATTTAAGGCTTAAAAGTTTTTCATTAATACCAAACAATGATAATAGTCTTTTGCTCATAAATTCTGGCATGGCGCCAATGAAGAAATATTTTACAGGTGAGGTAACTCCACCAAATAAAAGAGTTACAACTTGCCAAAAATGTATTAGAACTCCTGATATTGAAAGAGTAGGTATTACAGATAGACACGGTACTTTTTTCGAAATGCTGGGTAACTTTTCATTTGGCGATTACTTTAAAAAAGATGCTATAAAATGGTGTTGGGAATTTTGTGTTGATGTTTTAAAAATGCCTGTAGACAGATTGTGGGTTTCAATTTATGAGGATGATGATGAGACTTTTGATATATGGACTAAAGATATAGGAGTGGATCCCTCTCGCATTGTTAGGCTTGGAAAAGAAGACAATTTTTGGGAACATGGATCAGGACCATGCGGGCCTTGCTCAGAAATATACTTTGACAGAGG
>CAKSUE010000046.1 GCA_934501135.1 uncultured Eubacteriales bacterium
GGAGTTTTTTTGCCTTCCTCATCGCTTAAGCTAAACTGAACCACGCGTCTAACGCGTGGTTTTCTATATACAACAAAAGCCGCCATATAATATGGCGACCCTTTATAAAGATATTTTTTCTTCATTTTGTTCAATGTTAGGTTTTTTCTAATTTTCACTCACCTGGGATTCAACCTCATTTTCTTGCTGCGATTCATCTTTATTGCTATCTTGATTATACGCATCTCCAAGCAATTCTTTTAATGCTTCTTGTACTTGTATATCTTTATCTAGAGCAAGCTCACCTATATCTAAAAGTGTTCTATCTGTTGTAGATAATGTTACAACCTGGTCAGGTATTAATCCCACACCTGTTAAAATTCCACTATTTTTAGTAACATAATGCGCAACAGGCAGTAACACTGCAGAGCCATCTGATAAAGACACAACCTTATCGGACGTTGTTTTACCTGAAGCTCTTTCTCCAATAATTTTAGCAGCATTATAGTCTTTCATAGCAGATGCAAAAATCTCCCCCGCACCGCTTGTATTACTATTAATTAAAACCGTAAATTTCGAATTTACCGATGAAGCACCCGATGAATAGATCAACTTCTGTTGTCCATCTTTATCCAATATGCTAATTAGATCTCCACTTGGTAGTAAATAATCCAGGACTTGAGCACTATATTCCATTTTACCAATAAAGTTGTTTCTTAAATCAATGATATAACTTTCTGCACCCTGACTATTTAAATCGGCCATAGCAGCCTCAAAATTCTTAAGAATAAGGTCATCGAATCTATATATAGAAATATGTCCAACTTTATTATTAATCATTGAATATCCAATGTTTTTTATTGTAGTTTTAGCACAAGTTACAGAAACCTTCAACGTTTCTGGTCGCGCTACATCCTGATTTCTCAATAACTGTATATTTAACACAGTTCCCGGAGTTCCTGTAAGCCTTATTAGTGCTTCTTTATAGCTATCTGAATCAATAGTAACATTATCTATTTTTAAAAGTACATCACCTTTTTGGATTCCGGCATTTTGAGCAGGAGAAGCATCTTGAACATCTATAACTTCAATTTGTCCGGAACTATTCTCCATAATAGTCACACCGATGTTAAATGCTTTACCAGCTTCAATTGCTGAGTACATTTTATATAATTCTTCAGACATATAAAAACTATAAGAATCTGGTAATCCATCGATATACCCATTACATAGTGATTCTTGCAATACTTTTTCATCTATTTTGCCAATATAATCCTGCCTAACTGCCTGGTCAACCTCACTGAGTTTTTTAAACATTGATTGTCTTTCGTTAACACCAGCAATTTTTTGGTTAAAATTAGACATAGCAACATTAAACGCTATAGCATAGGTAACCGTTGCAGTAATTGCTATAACAGAAATAGTAAAACAGATAAGCGCAACTTTATGTTCCTTAATAAAGGTTTTTATACTTTCTTTCATAATTCCTTCCCCTCTAAGAACTTAAATATACCCAAATCCTCCTTAACTTTAGTTAGGCCTGTACTTTTATTTAACTTTAATGAATTTAGAATTCAGTCATAGGATTATAATGATTCCCATTTAACCTTGTTTCAAAATGTAAATGTGGGCCAGTTGAATTACCTGTAGTTCCAACATACCCTATTGTCTGCCCTTGCGTAACTATCTCACCAGTTGACGCTGCTAAACTGTTCATATGTGCATAAAGTGTGGATCTTCCATTACCATGGTCAATAATAACGAAATTACCATATCCACCGCCCCAGCCGCTGCAAATAACTTTTCCACTTGCTGCTGCAACTATTCGGTTTCCAAAAATGCCGCTTCCCGCTATATCTATGCCTGTATGCATTCTACCACCTCTAATTGGATCAAATTCACCGTAAGGTGAGCTAAGCGAATAAAAACCGGGAACAGGCCATATGTAATTCGATCCACTTGGTATAACAGTACCCTGACTATTAGATGAGCTTGAGGAGGATGAGCTTGAGGACGACTCCTGTTGCTTAGCATAATATTCATGTATTTCGGAGTTTATGCGCTGAATTTCACTGTCATTTTCATCAATCTGGTCAAGAACTGTTTTCTTTTCACCAGCAATCTGTTCAAGTATTCTTTGGCTTTCGTTAATAAGTTCTGTAAGTTCAGCCTGCTTTGCATCCAGTATAGCTTTGTTTTCTGCTACTTCTTTTCTTGATTCTTCTATTTTAGCTTTTTCATCGCTAATGGACTCTAAGTCTTTCTGCAATGTAGTTATAAGATCAGCATCGTGATCACTTACGCTTTTAACTATCTCTCTTTTATCCAAAAAGTCGCTAAAATTCTTAGCTCCAAGAATTATATCTAATGTGGACGTATCTCCGGCCATATAAATTGCCTTTAGTCTCTGTTTTAGAATATCAAAGTTTTTATCAATAGACTCTTGAAGCTCACCAATAGAAGTTTCCATTTCTTTAATAGTCTTATCTAGTTCTTCAATTTGGCTATTAGCTTCATTTATTTGTTGTTCAACAACTTTTATTTGAGAATCCAACGTTTCTTTATAGGCTATTTGCTCAGCTTCATTATCTTTTAAACTTTTCAATTTTTCATTCAATTCTGAATTTTTTGATTGAAGCTCATATTGTTTAGATTTTGACTCTCCTATGTTTAATGCATCTACAACTAAGTTTTTTGATAACGGACAAACATAAGCTAACCAGGTCATTATAATTGCTAACCCTAAGCAAATCCCTCTTCTATACTTCTTACAAACCAATTATATCTCCCCCGTCTTTTTTCAAATACTTACTAATTGAAATTAAACCACCTATCAAGCCAAATAATATTCCTGCAACTACAAAGGATGCCGCAACCGGTATAATCATAACCATAAAATCAATATGTGAGAACGGAATAATTTGATTAATCATTTTCATACATGTCTCATACAGAGCTCCAAGCCCCGCCAATGCAACAGCAGCAGAAATCAGTCCAATTACAATTCCCTCTACAACAAAAGGTATTCTAATAAAACCATCGGTAGCACCAACCGATTTCATTATACTAATCTCAAGTCGTCTACTATACATCGTTACGCTTATTGTATTAGAAACTATAAACAACGAAACAGCTCCTAGTACTAAAACTATCCAAAATCCAATAGATGTAACTAATCTATCTAACCTGGTAAGACTTTCTACTGCTCCACTTCTATCTCCAATGGTGTCTACCCCATCAATAGAAGATATCTTATTTACCGTTTCCTCATATATAGATAAATCATACATAGAAATATGATATGCATCCGGCATAGGGTTGTCTTCACCCTGAAGTCCTTCAAACAAAGAGCCCAATACTTCTTTATATTTATCTATTGCTTCTTCTTTAGAGAAAAACACGCACGATGCGACATTATCTACCTTTTTTATCTTTTCTCCTACCTGCACAGCCTCAAGAGATGAAACATCTGTATCTAAATAAACAGTAAAACTGTTCTGATTTTCTACCTCCTTTATTGCAGATTTTACATTAACCGAAAATAAAACCGCAGATCCAGTTATAAGCAAACAAGATAACAACACACCAATAGATGCCACTGTCATCAACTTATTGCTCCATATATTTTTAAATCCCTCTTTTATAAGGTACTTAATTGAGCTTGCTCTCATCTTGCACCTCCTGGGATTTTTTCAATTGTTCATTATAGCCTTCTAACATTTTATCACTAATTACCTTGCCATCATTTATTTCAATAACTCTGCTTGGAAACTTTTCAACTAAATTATGTTCATGCGTTACCATTAAAACAGTAGTTCCGCATCTGTTTATTTCCTTCAAAAGTTCAACTATTTCATAAGATAGTTCAGGATCTATATTTCCAGTAGGTTCATCTGCAATTATCATAGCTGGATTATTCACAAGTGCTCTGGCAAGACCTACTCTTTGTTGTTCTCCTCCAGATAACTCAGACGGAAAAAACCTTGCCTTGTTAGACAAACCTACTAAATTTAATATGTAAGGAACTCTTCTTCGCACATCTCTTTCTCTTGAGCCAATAACTCTCATTGCAAAAGCTACATTATCAAATACAGTCATTTTATCAATCAACCTAAAATCCTGAAATACTATTCCCATAGTACGCCTCAGGTAAGGAATCTCTTTTCTTTTTAAAATAGAAAGTTTTCGCCCATTTACAACTATTTCTCCTTCAGTCTGGGTTTCTTCTTTCATTATAAGCTTAAGAAACGTGCTTTTCCCTGCACCAGACGCACCAACAATAAATACAAATTCACCTTTATCTATCTTAAGGTTTACATGATTGAGCGCATCTGTTCCATTGTCATACCGCTTAGACACATCTATAAATTCAATCATAATATATATTCTCTTCCCCTTTTAATTCCATAAAAACCCATTTTGTCTCGAAAAATTCATTAGGGCATCAAGACAATCTCTGTCTCAATACCCTTCAATTATATTTAGTATTTTACTGGGTTCACCGATAAATACTTCTTAACCATTAGTGCCACCTTAAATACAATAGCATCTTCAAATTCTCTTAGATCTAAACCTGTAAGTTTTTTTATCTTTTCTAATCTATATACTAACGTATTTCTGTGAACAAAAAGCCTTCTGGATGTTTCAGAAACATTTAAGTTATTTTCAAAGAACTTTTGTATTGTAAATAACGTTTCTTGATCAAGAGACTCAATAGAACCTCTTTTAAAAACTTCTTTTAAGAACATCTCGCATAATGTAGTAGGTAACTGATAAACAAGCCTTGCTATTCCAAGGTTATCATAGTTTACAATGGTTTTCTCTGTATCAAAAACCTTTCCAACTTCAATTGCCACCTGAGCTTCTTTAAAAGATTTTGCCAAGTCTTTTATGCCTGAAACAGTTGTTCCTATACCAACAACACAGTGAGTATAGAATTCACTAGCAAGTGTATCTACTATAGACCCTGCTAGTTTCTCTAAGTCCTTAGAGCTAATATTTGATCCTATTTCTTTAACAAGAACAATATCTGTTTCATTAATGTTAATTATAAAGTCCTTAGTCCTATCTGGGAATAAGTTTTGAATAACGTCATAAGCAGAAACATCAGATTTAGAAGTCACTCTTATAAGCATACAAACACGTGAAGTTTCCGAATTAAACCTAAGTTCACGAGCCTTAAGATAAATATCTCCTGGCAAAATATTATCTAAAATAACATTCTTAATAAAGTTACCTCTATCGTACTTTTCGTCATGATATTGTTTTATACTGCTAAGAGAAATTGCTAAAATCATAGCATACTTTTGAGCGATCTCATCATTGCCTTCCACAAACACAGCATATTCTGGGCGTGGTCTACTACCAAACGACTTATAAGTATATCCATTCATAATAAAAGTTGCTGGTGTTGTGAGAACATCATTTGTAATACTAGGATCTGTATCACCTATTTTTCCTAGTTCACTACAAGCGATTATAGAGGATGTTTCGTCTACTACACCTATTGTTCTATCAATTGCATCCTTCATTTGATGTATTACACCCTGAAATAATCTATTAGACATAATAACTACCTCATTTCAAAAAAGTTCTTTTTTAGTTAAAAATTAATTCGCAAAAATACAAAAATAAGTTTTAATTCGATATGTCCATATATATATACTACATAAATATATAAAATTTTGCAAGCACAAAAACAGCAAAAAAACTATTTTTCGAAAAAAATATTGGCTTCCCTACAAAATTTTTGCAATTATTTTGTCAATTTTGTGGTTTTTTGTCTAATTGCACAATCATTTATCATACACAATATAAATTGCACCTTGAAATTATGAATAAAAAATAAACTATCCCTAAACAATTAATAACTTTTTGTTTCTATTTTATTATTTCAAAAGCCCATCATTGAAATATTTTCTCTATATCTTTTTCGCTAAGTCGTTTGCATTCACCATATTCCAAACTATTATCAAGCTCAAGATTTCCTATCTTTATCCTTTTTAAATAAAGCACTTTCATTCCGATACTTATAAACATCTTCTTTATTTGATGAAATTTCCCTTCACATATTCTTATCTCAACTAGCGAATTTACCTCCGATTTTAAAATTTTAAGATCGGCCGGCAAACAAACTGTTCCATCTTCAAGTTCTATACCCTTATTGAA
>CAKSUE010000047.1 GCA_934501135.1 uncultured Eubacteriales bacterium
GTCTAAACATATTAAAACACCATCTGCAAGGGTTACAACTATTGGAGTTGAGGATGAAATTAAGAAATGAGGAAACATATATGAGAATTCTTAATAGAGCATCAGTGGCATTTTTTATAGTTAATGACTACAACAAAAATGCTATTATTAACGCAGAGATAAAGTGTAACGGTTCGTGTGTAGCCTATTTTAATAAACGTAATGGATATTATGTATTTTTAAATTTAGAAAAGGGAACATATAAATTTGATATAACTTGCAAAGGGTTTATTCCAGCGTCTTATGAGGTTAAAGTGTCTGATGAGCAACAAGAAATTATAGTTGCGGGGTTGAGATATTCTTCAGAAAGTGAAGAACTTTACTATACTAAAAAAGTCGTTTTTAACATAAAAAATAATGGAAAACCTGTGGAGAATGAAAGTATTAGAATAAGACTTGAAAATAAAGTTTCATTTTTAAGATTAATAGATCCTATTGAAAAAAATAGTAATATTGTAAATATTAATTCTGAATTTGATAAAAGGCTGTTATATCAAGACTACACGTATGATAAAAGACAAAATATGATATTTAATTTATTTGAATACGATTATGAAAATAAAGTATATAAAAATTCGAAAACATATAAATCTAATGTAGCAGAGGATGGGTATTTACATCCGTTTTGGAACTTTAAAACAGATAAATTTGGCAGGGTCACATTACCTCTTAATACTATATTTTTTACCCAACCTCAGGCAGATCTTTTAGTAACCGTGTCGAAAAAGAAATATACATTTACTGTGAATACAGAAGATACAGACTATATAGAAATAGATATTGGCAAGGAGGCAGAAAAGAATGGGGTTTGAAGTTTGTATGGGAGCTGTGTGCCAGTGCTCATTTGGGGTGGCTCCATCGTCTTTAACAATTACACCTGAAAATAAGGTGCTTACATCCAACGTTCCGGCTGCAACTATTATGGATAATGTTCCAATGAAAAATATTATGCCATTCGGTATGTGTACATCAATGTCAAATCCAGCAGTAGCATCAGCGACAGCTGCAGCTATGGGAGTTTTAACACCAGCACCGTGTGTTCCGGTTACAACTGCGCCTTGGACTCCAGGCTGTACAACAGTTTTAATTGGAAATAAACCTGCACTTAATAACTCCTCAAAACTCATGTGTTCATGGGGTGGCGTGATTAGCGTGAATATGCCAGGACAAACAAACGTTCAAGAACCTTAGAGATAAGGGATAGATTATAATTTAATATTAATAAAGCCGTAAATTATATTTACGGCTGCTTTTTTAAATGTATTTGAAATGAGGAGCTGTTATGGAAAGTATTTTCTCTTTATTATTTCCAGATAATTTGTCTGAAAAGGGTTATAGCAGTCATAATGAGTTTATATTAGACTGTTTTAAGCGTGCCGAGCTTTTAGCAATGTATTACATAGAATGTATGGAAACAATGGCTGAAGAATTGGAGAATAACTCTAAACAACCTGATGATTTAATACAATTTCATTTCCCGTTAGATGAAAACAGGGAAATGGTATTAAATGAATTTAAGTTATCAGCCTTATTTGTCAATTCAAGGGTTAAAGAAACGGAATCAGATGAGTTCTTTGCTCTTCAATATATTGCCACATTATATAAACTTACAGACTTAGAATATTTTTGTTTAATACTAAGCTTAATGACGGAATTTGACGATAAATACGAAGAGATGTTTGCCTATTTACAAGGTGGTGAAGATGCAGGAAAATCTGTGTATGATCTGGCTTTAAGGCTATATTATTTTGTAGCAGATATTAATGATATAGAAGATGTATACACCATAAGAGATGAACTGGAAGGAAAAATGTCTGACCTGTGTTTTGAGTATCAAACAACTAAGTTGGATAAAAGGCTTGTTTCTTTTATAATGCATAGTGGAAAAAAACAGATAAGTATAAGCGGTGTGGACTGCTATATTCCAATTGAAGATAAGCCTCTTCCTGTGATGGAAGATATAGCAGAAAGATTTTGCAATATAATAAATAACCGCGATGAAATAGAAAGTATATATTTTCACTTATGGGGTGTTGAAGGTATTGGGAAAAAAACTTTGGTGAAAAGGTTTTCTGAAATTTTAAATGTATCTGTGATTATGGTTGATATGTCTCAATTTTATATGTTAGAGGAAAAAGTGTTTTATAATACTTTGCTTACTATATGCAGAGAGGTAATTATAAATCAAGGATTTGTGTGTTTTTATAATTTTGATATATTTAATCAAGAAGATTGCCCTAATAAAAGATACGAAAACTTAGTTTTAGATATGGTCCAGCGTTTTACTAATGTTATTTTCGTTTTATCTAAAGAAGAAGATAGAGCAAAAGATAGATCAGATTATTTATGGATTGATGTGCCGATTTCATACCCAAATAAAGAAGAAAGTATAAAGCTTTGGGAGATATGTCTTAGCGGAATTGATCAGAGTGATGATGTTAAGGCATATGAAATGGCAAATAAATTTACATTTACTCCGGGGCAGATCACTCGAACAAGGCAGCAAGCCGACAGGCTAGTTTTATGGAAACAAGAGAGTAAACTATCTAGAGATGAGATATGTTCTTGTGCCTACTCACAAATAGTTTCTGATTTAGAAAAACAGGCATCATTAATACATGCTAAATACAGCTGGGAAGATTTAGTTCTTCCTGAAGAAGAAAAAACTATGCTTGTGAATGCGTGTGATCAAATAACATATAAACATGTTGTTTATAATAACTGGGGCTTTGAAAAAAGGTTAGCTTATGGTAAAGGTGTTAGCATGCTTTTTGCTGGTCCTCCAGGCACAGGAAAAACTATGGCTGCACGTGTTGTTGCAAATGCTCTTGGTATTGAGATTTACAAGGTTAATCTTTCGCAGATTATGTCTAAATATATTGGGGAAACAGAAAAAAATCTAAATGTTTTATTTGATGAAGCGAAAAAGAGTAATGTAATCTTATTTTTTGATGAGACAGATGCTCTTTTCGGTAAGAGAACTGAAGTTAAAGATTCTCATGATAAAAATGCTAATTTAGAAACCTCATACTTACTTCAAAAAATGGAAGAATACGATGGTATAACTGTGATGTCTACAAACTACTTAGAAAATATCGATGCGGCATTTTTTAGAAGAATCAGTTACGTTATCCATTTTCCTTTCCCGGATGAAAAGTCAAGAAAAGCTATTTGGAAAGGTATGTATCCTAAAGAGGTTCCAATGAGCGAAGATATTGACTTTGACTACTTAGCAAGACAGTTTGAACTTTCCGGAGGAAACATAAAAAATATTGCAGTTACTTCAGCGTTTCTGGCTGCCAAAAATGATGATAAACTAAAAATGAAACATATATTAAAAGCTTTAAAATATGAGCTTACAAAACAGGGAAAAACATTGCTTAAAGAAGATTTTGGAGAGTTTGCATATATGCTTGATAAATAAAGGGGATATAATATTGAACGAAAGTAAGAAGATATATATAAATAAAAGGATGAAAGAGATTATTGAATTTTGTGAAAATCTTAATTATAGTGCTAAGGCATTAGATATTGAAGAAAGCATAATACCAACGTTGATAATATCTATTGCTAAAGATAATAGCGGGAGAGATATTGCAGTTACATGTAATGTTATATCCGTAAATTTAGAAAATAATCTTACATTATTTATACAGTTCTATATATGTGTTTCAAACACAATTGCAAAAGATAAAATAGAAGAAGTTAATGAGTTTATTAAAAGGCAAAATGAACATTTTATGATTGGTAACCTTATGAACTATAATGATTGTGTTTGCTTAAAGAATGCAATTTATGTAAATCCGAGCAAAGGTATAAATGAAGAAGAATTTGCAAGAGCTCTAGATATTTTTATTTATCAGGCAAGTATTATGTCGGAGAAGATTTCACTAATAGTAAAAGGAGAAAAAAATGTTGATGAATCAATAAATAGTGGTTCCTTTTTTGCATAAATTGTTTCAATCAAATTTGGCCTATAAAGTTATTTTTTAACAATATAGGCCGAATTCATACTTTTAGCTTTTTTATTTTATTTACGCTACTTAATAAAATTGAGTACAATAAATAAATTAATAAAAATACACTTGACAAACTAATAATAAAATGGTATATTTAATAAGCGCTAAAGATTAGCTGGTGTAGCTCAGTTGGTAGAGCAGCTGATTTGTAATCAGCAGGTCGTGGGTTCGAGTCCCTCCACCAGCTCCATTTATCTTTTCTGAATATGGGAGATTTCCCGAGTGGCCAAAGGGGGCAGACTGTAAATCTGTTGTCTCAGACTTCGGTGGTTCGAATCCACCATCTCCCACCAAAGAGTATCTAAGTACAATTTGTATTTAGGTGCTTTGTATTTTTATAGCTACTCGCACCAGGTAACACTTGAACACAAGTTGTGTTCGAGATTTTTTTTATGTAGGTCCTTCACTTGCAATTATAGCTTTTAGGGAACTTATAACGATTCATACCGGTCGGGATCTCAGCATGTGAATCTAAAAATAAGTTTTATGTAATTGTACGTAAATTATTTACTTTATATACGCTATTGTTGTTTTTAGGGTTTTTATGGTGATTCGTGTTGGGTTTTAGCGTATTTATGATTATAGAGAGGGGGCCAATTTAATGAAGTTACTTGCGATAATAATTTCTGTTATTATTAGTGTGTTGAGTATGTTTTCTGGAGGAATTAGGGGAGATAGACGTTTTAGAGAACTTGCAGCAGATGTTCATGGTGAAAATAGATTTAGATTATTAAATCAGCTTCATCGTGATTATGGAGTCAATCGAAATGATATTTTAGAAATGATAAAAGAATTAAATGAAAAATAAATTATTTGATAATCCCGTTAAAAAAGCTGTACACAGTTAAGTGTACAGCTTTTTCTATAGCGAAAACCACTAGCTAGGCGAGTGGTTCAAAAAAAGACTTATGTCGGTAATGAGGACATTCAAAGATGAATGACGTAAAAAGTTTATCACATACAAGCTAAAATTGCAAATATCATATCGTGTTCGCACCGAAATTCAGAAGAAAAGTGTTCTATGCACAAAATCGAAAAGAAGTCAGAGCAATCTTAAGGAAACTATGCGAGTGGAAAGGAATACATATAGTAGAAGCAGAAGCGTGTCCAAACCATATTTATATGCTGGTAGAGATTCCGCCAAAGATATCAGTTTCAAGTTTCATGGGATATCTAAAAGGTAAAAGTAATTTAATGCTTTACGAGAAATTCCCGGAGCTGAAGTATAAATACCGAAATCGAGAATTCTGGTGTCGTGGATATTATGTGGATACAGCAGGAAAGAATGCACATAAAATTCAAGAATACATTAAACATCAGCTTAATGAAGATCAAGCTGATGAACAGCTCACGATGATGGGAGGTAAGTAATGTAAAGAACCCGTTTACGGGTAGCGGGTAACAGATCTTTCGCGAATGGTAGACCATACTTACGTGACGTGACATGCTGCTAGTATTCTAGGGCTGTGCCCGCATATGAAAAAAAACAGCTATGCCGGGGGATATTTATTAATTGATGATAAGGAGTATATATTTATCGAAAACCATAGATTCACAGGCCGAAATGTAATATACAGTTCAGAAACAGAAATAAACGAAAATACAATTCCCAAAATTATAAACGGAGCAATGAACAGGCACGAACAAAGTTGCCGTGAAATTGAGTATTTGGAGAGGCACTTTACTGAAGATCAGCTTTTCCTGCGACTCTGCATATTTTATAGTGATACTGGCAATATACGTTCAGCGGAAAAGTCGATAGAATAATTGGAAACGTAGACATGAACCTTATGTACCGGGACTTGATTAGTGAGATTGGTAAGTGCGGAAATTCTGAAACCACTACTTCTTCTAACCTGGAAAATGATATTACATATTATACTGTACAATCAGGAGACACCTTAAGCGGCATAGCATCAAGTTATGGCACTACATATAGGTGTTTAGCTGTGATTAACGGAATAGAAAATCCAAACGTGATTTACTCAGGACAGACCTTAATCATATCAAAAGGACAATCAAGAACCTACATCGTTAAATCAGGTGATACC
>CAKSUE010000048.1 GCA_934501135.1 uncultured Eubacteriales bacterium
AATAATCTCTTTAGCTATACAAAGGTGTGCTGCAGATCATGTTGCAGAAGCTACTATTTCTGTTGTTCCTCTTCCGAATGATGATATGAAAGGGAGAATAATCGGTAGAGAAGGAAGAAATATAAGATCTATTGAAACTCTTACAGGAGTAGATTTAATAATTGATGACACACCAGAGGCTATAACACTATCTAGTTTTGATCCTATAAGAAGGGAAATTGCAAGATTAGCTCTTGAACGGCTAATTTCAGATGGACGTATACATCCTGCTAAAATAGAGGAGATGATTGATAAAGCTCGTCGTGAAGTCGAAGCCACAATTAAATCCGAAGGTCAGAGAGCCGTTATAGAAGCCGGCGTTAATGGCATACATCCAGAACTTGTAAAGCTTTTAGGTAGATTAAAATACCGCACAAGTTATGGACAAAATGTTCTCAATCATTCTTTAGAAGTAGCATATTTATCGGGAATGATAGCATCAGAGTTAGGTCTTGATCCTACACTTGCAAGAAGAGCTGGTTTATTGCATGATATAGGCAAAGCTCTTGACCATGAAATTGAAGGTTCACATATAGATATTGGTGTAGATATTGCAAGAAAGTACAAAGAAAACGAGGCTGTTGTACATGCAATACACGCACATCATGGAGATGTTGAAGCAAAAACCATAATAGCATGTATTGTTCAGGCTTCAGATGCAATTTCTGCAGCAAGACCAGGTGCAAGAAGAGAAAACCTCGAAAATTACATAAAAAGGCTTGAAAAACTTGAAGGAGTAGCATCATCATTTAAAGGTGTTGACAGGTGCTTTGCAATTCAAGCCGGGCGAGAAATAAGAATCATGGTAAAACCAGATGTTGTTGATGACGAACATATGATTCCTTTAGCAAGAGATATATGTAAAAAAATAGAGGCTGAACTTGACTATCCTGGACAAATTAAAGTAAACATGATAAGAGAAAGCAGAACAATTGAATATGCAAAATAAAACTATGGGAACAGATATCTGTTCCCTTTTATAGCTCTAAGGAATAGAGGTACATTTTATGAACATACTGTCAATAGGAGATATTGTTGGTAACAACGGATGTGAGTTTTTAAGGTCAAGGTTACCAAAGCTAAAAAAAGAAAAATCAATTGACCTTGTGATTGCCAATGGAGAAAACTCTGCAGATGGAAATGGTATTACAAAAAGTTCTGCAGAGTATTTATTTAAAAGTGGTGTTGATGTTATTACCACAGGTAATCACGCTTTTAGACGTAGAGAAGTTTATCCTGTTTTTGAAAACGACAATAATTTAATACGTCCAGCAAATTTTCCTGAGTCAACTACACCCGGTAAAGGATATTCCATTATAGATATGGGTCGAACACAAATATGTGTTATAAATTTAATGGGTGTTGTATATATGGAAAGCCTAAACTGCCCTTTTTCCACAGCTGATTATATAATCAACAAATTCAAAGATATCCCAATTAAAATAGTTGATTTTCATGCTGAAGCAACCGCAGAAAAAAGAGCTTTGGGTTTTTATTTAGATGGAAAAATATCTGCACTCTTCGGTACACATACACATGTACCCACAGCAGATGAAACTATTCTTCCTAATGGGACCGGATATATAACAGATGTTGGTATGACGGGTACAATAAACTCAGTTCTTGGGATATCTCCTAACAGTGCAATAAAAAAAATGAAAGAAAAAATCCCAGTAAAATTCGAATTTTTAAACGGTCCCCAGAAAATGGATACAATATTATTTAATATTAACGAAAATTCCGGTAAAACTGTAAATATCAAAAGATTAACTATAACATAATCCAAACCTACATAGGTCTTGCCCTTCTTGCAAATTTTATAATTTAGGTATATACTTTGTTAGGGATACAGGCCAATTTAATCGATTGGAGACTTTGATATGGAAATACTAAAAATTTCTACAAAATCCTCACCAAATTCTGTAGCAGGTGCTATTGCTGGCATTATTCGTGAGCATGGCTGTGTTGAAATGCAGGCTATTGGAGCAGGTGCAACAAACCAAGCAATAAAATCAGTTGCAATTGCAAGGGGTTATTTAGCCCCTTCAGGAATAGACATTGTCTGTGTTCCTTCTTTCTCGAACATAACAATAGATGATGAAAGTAGAACAGCTATGAAATTAATCATCGAAGTCCGCTAAAATTTATCTGTTACTAAGAGCTATTGAAATAATAGCTCTTATTTTTATAGCCATTTTATAAACGTAACATAAAAATCAACTGATTTATTAATTATATTGGTTTTTATAATTGAATAATTATAACTTATATGATATAATATTTAGTGCGTCATTTCATATATTAAGAAGTAAATAATCTATTTTTATTATATTAAAAAATATTATAATATATAGTACCAAGGAGTGTTATTATTGATTAGTGGAGCTTGTCTTAAAAATGCTATAATATCAGGTTCAAATCATATTGCAAACCATAAAAGTTTAGTTGATGATCTAAATATCTTCCCTGTACCTGATGGAGATACCGGAACAAATATGTCTATGACCATGTCTGCTGCATCATCTGAATTACAAAAGATGGGTAATGTTAGTGCTTCTGATGTATCTAGTAAAACTGCTTCCTCTCTTTTAAGGGGGGCAAGAGGTAACTCTGGAGTAATACTCTCTTTGCTATTCAGAGGATTTTCAAAAGGACTAGCCGGCCTCGATATGGTAAATGGCACAGATTTGGTTAAGGCTCTAGGAATTGGTGTAGAGGCAGCATATGAAGCTGTCATGAAACCAACTGAAGGAACTATACTAACTGTTGCCCGTATTGCTTATGAAACAGGTATGGAAGCTTTAGAAGAAAGTGATGATCCTGTTTATGTATGGTCTATGATATGTAAAGGTGCAGCTGATGCATTAGAAACTACACCTGAACTTCTTCCCGTTTTAAAGAAAGCTGGAGTTGTTGATGCTGGTGGAAAAGGGTTATGTTTAATTTTTGAGGGAATGTTGAGTGTTTTTAAAGACGGTAAAATTATCGATATTGAAAATTTAGAATCTAAAGATAAGGTATCTAAAACAAGTTTATTTGATGATTTACAGTTAGAAGAAATTACTTTTACTTATTGCACAGAGTTTATTGTTGGCAGAGATCCAGAGGTTGATTCCAAACCTCTAGAACTTAGAGCATATTTAGAAACTATTGGAGATTGCGTAGTTGTTGTAGATGATGACGATATAATTAAAGTTCATGTTCATACTGAAAACCCCGGTAACGCTTTACAAGAAGGGTTGAAGTTTGGTCAACTTTTAACGGTTAAAATAGAAAATATGAAAGAGCAAAATCGTCTTGCTGTAGAGGCCAGCAAGGAAGAGGCAAAAAAGTCTGAATTAACTCCTGCAAAGCCTATTGATGACTTCGGTTTTGTATCGGTTGCAGCAGGAGAAGGCCTTAAAAACCTTTTTAAAGATTTAGGTTGTACTCATATTGTAAGCGGCGGACAAACAATGAATCCAAGTACTGATGATATTTTAGCTGCCGTACTTGCAACACCAGCAAAAAAGGTATATGTATTGCCAAACAATAAAAATATAATTATGGCTGCTGAACAAGCAGCAGAGTTGGTTGAAGACAGAGAAGTAATAGTTATTCCAACAAGAACTATTCCTCAGGGTATTACAGCTATGCTTTCTTTCGACCCTGAATTATCTTCAGATAATAACAAGAATATTATGTCTGACGCTTGTCATACTGTATCTACAGGTCAGGTAACTTTCGCAGCAAGAGATTCCGAATATGGTGGATTTAAAATAAAAGAAAACGAAATTATTGCCCTTGATAACGGTAAATTAGTTTTTACAGAAAAAAATCCTGTTAAGGCTATTACCAAACTAACCAAATCTATGGTGCATAGAGATACTTCATTTATAACTTTGATTTATGGAGAAGATATATCTGATGAACAAGCTGATGAAGCTTTACGTTCAGTAAAATCAAAAGTTAATTCACATATTGATGTAACCTTAATTAAAGGAGATCAACCTGTATATTACTTTATTGTTTCTATAGAGTAATCTTTTGAAATAGCTTTATTGCTAACACTTCTCTAATTATAAGGAAGTTAGAATTATGGCATCATTATTTAATAAAGATATAAGATTTTTAAAAGGCGTCGGAGCTAGATACACTGAGTTGTTTAATAAGCTTGGTGTATCTAGTATTGGCGCTTTGTTATTTTTTTTCCCTAGAACTTACGAAGATTGGTCTAATCCATACACAGTATCCTCATGTCCTATTAATGAAACATGCTGTGTTAAAGGAATTGTAGCATCACCTGTGAAAAAAAGTATTATTAGAAAAGGAATGACTCTTTACAGACTAAAAATTTTCGATAATTACTCAACAATAAACATTACATATTTTAATAATCCTTTTATTTCTAAAGTGCTTACAGAAGGCAAAGAGTTCATTTTCTATGGAAAGGTAGTTTACAGAAACTCAGAAAAAGATATGACCTCCCCAACTTTTAAAGAAAGTTCGCTCTCTTATAATCTGCACCCTGTGTATCATTCTACTCAAGGGTTGACCTCTAAAAAAATTGAAACCTGTGTTAAAAATGCTCTTGATTTACTTCCGGAAACTGTAAATGATCCTATACCTGAAGATATTAGAAAAAAATATAATTTAGTTGACCTAAAACATGCTATAAATAATATTCATTTTCCAGTGTCCAATGAAGAACTCTCAAAAGCTAAAAGAAGACTTATCTTTGAAGAACTTTTAATTTTACAGCTTGGATTACTAAACTTAAAATATAAAACAAGGGAAAAAAACTCTATGAGAATAAAGCAGAGTTATCTTAATGAATTCGCCAAGCTACTCCCCTTCTCTTTAACAAATGCACAAATTAATGCTATTTCCGACTGTATAGATGATATGTCAAAAGATTCCACTTTAATGAATAGGCTTGTGCAAGGAGATGTTGGGTCTGGAAAAACAGCTGTCGCAGCTGCGCTCGCTTATACAGTGTATAAAAATAATATGCAAACCGCCATTATGGCTCCAACTGAAATATTAGCTGAGCAGCATTATAATTGGTTTTCAAATGTATTTTCACAAACCAATATAAAAATAGAACTTTTAACAGGTTCAACTCCCGTTGTTAAAAAAAGAGAAATAAAGGAATTATTAAAACAAGGAAAAATTGATATCGTCATCGGTACACATGCTTTGCTGACTGATAATGTTGAGTTTTCTGCACTTTGCCTCGCGGTAACGGATGAACAACACCGATTTGGTGTTTCTCAGCGAGCAAAACTCGCATCTAAAGGTAAAGCTCCACATATGTTAATAATGTCTGCAACACCAATTCCACGTACTTTAGGGTTGATTATGTACTCAGATCTTGACATATCAATTTTAGATGAACTACCTGCTGGACGTCAAAAAATCGATACCTTTTTAATTAACAGTAAAAAAAGAAACAGAGCTTTTAATTTTATTAAATCTCTTATTAATGAAGGTAGACAAGCATATATAGTATGTCCGCTGGTCGAGAAAAGTGATAGTAATTTGGTGTCTGCACAAAAATATTTTGAAGACCTCTCTTCTGGTACATTTAAAAATGTCAAAGTTGGCTTAGTTCATGGAAAGATGTCACCTCGTGAAAAACAATGTATTATGGATAGCTTTAATAATAAAAATATATCTTTATTAATATCAACTACGGTAATTGAGGTTGGTATAGATAATCCAAATTCCGTAGTAATAATGATTGAGAATGCTGAAAGGTTTGGATTATCACAACTTCATCAGTTAAGAGGACGCGTTGGGCGTGGATCTTATAAATCTTACTGCATTTTGGTTTCTGATGCACAAAATGAGGAAGCATTAAGAAGATTTAATATTATGAAAGATACCAACAACGGATTTAAAATAGCCGATGAAGATTTAAAGTTAAGAGGGCCTGGAGATTTCTTTGGGCAAAAGCAACATGGTTTACCGGAGCTCAAAATTGCAAATATGATGACTGACACCAGTATTTTAATAGAAGCTCAATCTTTATCTTCTAAAATAATCGATGAGGATCCTCTTCTTAGTTCACAGAAATACAA
>CAKSUE010000049.1 GCA_934501135.1 uncultured Eubacteriales bacterium
GTTCTAAAGCCAAGATAAATGATGGTATCCCAATTGTAAACATACTTATTAAAGTCATTTGAATTGGCATGAATGGATATGTCATATTTATAAATATAAAAAGAATTGCCAACAATGAGGAGTACAAAGTTTTAGCTAGGAATAGTGATGCAGATCTTTGAATATTATTTATAGATCTTCTTCCTTCTGCAACGACTTTTGGCATAGAATCAAAACAAGAATTTAAGAGTACAAGTTGAGATACATTTCTTGCAGCATCACTTCCTGATGCCATTGCAACACTGCAATCAGCCTCTTTTAATGCTAATACATCATTAACGCCATCCCCGATCATTGCAACTGTATGCCCTGTTTCTTTTAATGCAATAATTAACTTTTTCTTTTGTTGTGGTGTTACTCTACCAAATACAGAATATTTTTTGGCAGCTTGTTTTAAATCTTCATCAGATTCAAGCGTTGTGGCATCAACATAATTTTCTGCATTTTCTAAACCAGCTGATTTTGCTATATTTGATACAGTTAATACATTGTCACCGGATATTACCTTTATATCAACACCTTGTTGCTTAAAGTATTCCAGAGTTTCTTTTGCTTGTTTTCTTATTTTATCATTAATAAGGACAAATGCTATAGGGGAGGTATCGTTTGGAATATCCTCTCCGTTAAATTCATTCTCTGAATGGGCAAGTATTAAGACTCTATTTTCAGATATATATTTTTTAAGTTCATTTTCTATTTCAGATATATTATCGCCTAATATAAATTCTGCAGCACCAAGTATATAGCTACCCTCATTTTTAAAGTAAGCTCCAGACCATTTTTTTTCAGAAGAGAATGGTATAGATTTAATTACATCATAGTTTTTTTTATCTCCAAATTTATCTTTAATAGCGTTAAATGTGGGATTATTGTCTTTTAAAGCATAAACCATTGAAGACATAATTTCATTTATTTTATTTGAGAATGATTTATCAATTTCAATAACATCAACAACTTCCATACTGCCTTCTGTTATAGTTCCAGTTTTATCAAGACATAACACATCTACTCTTGCTAATGTTTCGATACAATATAACTCCTGAACCAAAACTTTATGTTTTGATAATCTTATAACGCCTACAGCAAGCACAGTACTGGTTAAGAGGATAAGACCTTCAGGAATCATTCCTATTAATGCAGCAACAGTATTTACAACAGCATCTTGATATGTGTTAAAGTCAATGTTAAATTGCTTATAAAATAGCATTATGCCAATTGGTATTATCATAAAAGAGATAATTTTGATAATTAGATTTAATGTAGACATTATCTCTGAATTGACTTTTTTTATATATTTTGCATCTTTAGATATTTTGGATGCATAATTTTGATTTCCTATATGTTCCGTTTTAGCTTTGCAACTACCGCTCACAACAAAGCTGCCAGATAAAAGCATATCATTTTTCTTTTTTAAAATAGAATCCGGTTCACCGGTCAATAATGACTCATTAACTTCACATTTACCATCCACAATAGTGCAGTCTGCAACAATCTGATTTCCACTTTCTAAATATACAATGTCATCAAGAACCACTTCTTCTACCGGGATATGAAATACTTTACCATTTCTTATAACTTTTATTTTTGTTGATGATATTAAAGAAAGCTTATCAACCGCTTTTTTTGCCCTTATTTCTTGAAATGTACCTATCAATATATTGCAGATTATTACTCCCATAAATAATAGGTTTTTATATGATCCCACATAAAATACTGCAAGAGCTAATACTATATTTAATATATTGAAAAGTGTAACTATATTATCTAAAAATATTCTTGGTATCGTTTTTGTTGGGACCAATGTATCGTTATTTATAAGTTTATCCCTTTTTCTTTGGTTAACTTGTTCCGATGAAAGTACAAAATTGTAATCAGTGTTATATCTTTTTACTTTATGTGTAGTGTTTAGAGCTTTTTCCATTTTATACTCCCAATTAATATTATTTAATTTACGAATATCTTACCTTCTATATAAAATTATTATTTACTGTAATGTACATTATATAAATATATATATTTATTGTCAATTAATAGAAATAAAGCAATATAACATAAGTTTCGGGAGGGAATTGTATGAATTGCAGGATTGTAGATATTAAAAATAAAGAAGTAATAAATATAAAAGACGGATCGAGATTAGGATGTATAAATGAGTTAGAGATAGATATGTGCTGTGCAAAGATAGTAGCAATAGTAATTTTTGGAAGACCAAAATGTTTTGGAATTTTTGGACGTGAAGAGGACATTATAATAAGATGGGATGAAATTGAAATAATAGGTGACGATGCTATATTGGTGTCATTTAATTGTAGATCAAGACAAAAGAGACATACAGGCTTTTTTAGAAAGCTATTTCCAAAATAATAATTACATTCTAAAAATATAAAGAAATATTTTGGGGTGTTGCTGTGAAAAAGAAAATTTTTTATATTTCAATTGCATTAATTTTATTATTGACCACTTTTTTTATGTATAAAGCGTGTAATTCTTTGGATAGACAGGTCTTAGGCAAGGTAAATAATCGTACATATACTATTATATTAGATGCAGGACATGGGGGAGAAGATGGGGGTGCAGTAGGTGCAGATGGTACTATGGAGAAGGACATTAATTTATCTATAGCTAAAAAGCTTCAGCAATTACTTTTGGTTTCTGGATTTAATGTAAGAATGATAAGAGATTCAGATGTATCTATTTATAGTGATGGTATGGAAACTATAAAAGAAAAAAAAGTATCAGACTTAAAAAATAGATTAAATATTGCAAATGAAAGTGAAAATAATATACTAATAAGTATACATCAGAATAAATTTCCTCAAAGTCAATATAATGGTACGCAGGTATTTTATTCTGAGAATAACCCTGGGAGTAAGGAGTTAGCAGAGAATATAAGAGAATCTGTCATTGGTTTTTTACAGCCGGAAAATAAAAGAGAAACCAAGCCAGCAACTAAAGATATATATATTCTTTATAATTGCAAAAATGTTGCTGTAATGGTTGAATGCGGTTTTTTGTCTAACGATTCTGAACTGCAAAAGTTAAAGGATGAAACATATCAGGATGAGATGGCATTTAGCATTTATTGTGGTTTTTTGGAATACATAAAAAATTAAAAAGGAGGAATCAATTATTTGATTCCTCCTAGAAATTCCCTATTATATTTTTACACTGCACGTGTAACTTTGCCAGAACGCAAGCAACGAGTACAAGCATGTATACGCTTAGGTGTACCGTTTACAACTGCTCTAACACGTCTAATATTAGGCTTCCAAGTTCTGTTGGAACGTCTATGTGAATGAGAAACTCTAATACCGAAGGAAACATCTTTACCGCAAATATCGCACTTTGCCATTATATTCGAACCTCCTTAAATCCCAGATATAAATAACATTAATATTCTATCAGATTTAAATTATAATTGCAAGGATTTTTTACCTCTGTAAAAATATTGAATTATTTTACTTTGAAATTCTTGTACATTATGATAAAATGGAAAATATAAAATTTATTGGAAAAGAGTTTTTGTTATGGAGAGAAGAGATAAAGAAAATTATTATTTAGATATAGCACAAACAGTACTTGAAAGAGGTACGTGCATAAGAAGAAATTATGGAGCAATAATTGTCAAAAATGATCAAATAATATCGTCAGGATATAGTGGCGCGCCTAGAGGAAGAAAAAACTGCTCAGATACTGGATTCTGTATTCGTGAATCTTTGAAAATCCCTAGGGGTGAAAGATATGAAATTTGCAGATCGGTACATGCAGAGGCTAATGCTATCATCCATGCTTCGAGAGTGGATATGATTAACTCAACTTTATATTTGGTCGGTAAGGATGTTTCGACGGGCGAATATGTTGAGAACGCATCATCTTGTTCAATGTGCAAAAGACTTATAATAAATTCAGGAATTAAAAAAGTTGTTATAAGAAAAAACGAATTTGATTATAATATTGTAGATGTTAATGATTGGGTCATAAATGATGAATCTTTGTCAGGAAGTTTTGGGTATTGATAAATTTTTAAATTTAAAGATTATAAGTTTTTGGGGAGACTAATGTTATGCAAATTAACAAAAACTATAAAATAGGATTACGCGCAGTTAAAACTGCTATTGCAGTATCTTTGTGTATGCTTATGACTTATATTTTTAAAATTGATGAGGCATTTATAGCTGCATTTGCTGCAATTATTTGTATGCAACCAACTTACGACCAAACGTTTAAGTCGGGGCTTAATAGGATTTTTGGAACTGTTTTAGGTGGTTTTATTGGCTATGCCCTTCTTGAATTGTCAACATCCATCCCTTTATATCAGCCATGGTGGAATGTAATACTTGCACCTGTATGTCTTTTAATTGTTATTTATTTATGCAATATGTTTAATAAACAGCCGTCTGTTTCTATTGCTTGTATTGTTCTTCTTTGCTGTATAGCACAGCCTACAGATACAATCAGTGATACTTTTATTTATGTTGTAAATAGAGTATTGGCTACTACATTTGGAATAGTAATTGCTATGGTAGTGAATAAGTTTTTATGGCCAAAAAGATCTAAACAAGAATATGAGAGGGCTATCAACAATTTGGTAGAAAATTCAAAAAAAGATGAAAATTTTGATGAATTAGAGGAAAAAATAGAAGATATGGAAAATAAAGAAAATTAATATGTCTTATTTTTATCTTGGATAGTACAGAAAAATAAGTTAAAAAACTTATTTTATAGGGATTTATATTAATTTAATTAGAAATATTATTCTGAATATCTATTATAGGAAAATAATCTCCTTTTTATGTGGAAAAGTATTTGTATAGTGAAAAGGAGATGAAAGAATGAAAAAATTTTTTAGGATATTTACTTCCTTTATTGCTTTATTATGTACTATAATAATGGGATTTGTTATATATGCTTATAATCATGTACCTACAGACTATAGATCTATTGCAAATACAGATATAGAGATTAAGTGCTATGTCCCTTTAAAAGCAAAAAGAATTTATGCAGTAGATTCTATAAATGCAACATCAAATAATTTTTCGGGAAAAACTTCATATAATGCAAACTTAATGTTAATGGGTTCTATTCCTGTAAAAAATGTTAATGTAGAAGCCGTAGATGAAACTAAAGTAACACCATGTGGCACACCTTTTGGAGTGAAGATTTTCACAAAGGGTGTTGTAGTTATTGGTATGACAAATGTGCAGACAATTAATGGATTACTAAATCCTGCTTTAGAGGCCGGCCTTAAAGAAGGGGATGTTATAGTTGAAGTTAATGATCAGCCGGTGAACAGTAATGAGGAATTTGCTAATATCATACAAAATAATGGAGAATCTGAAATTAAACTTGCTATATTAAGGGATAATGTACCTATTGAGACATTATTAACCCCTATAAAATGCTGTTTAGATAATACGTATAAAATAGGTTTATGGGTAAGGGATAGTTCAGCAGGAATTGGATCGTTAACATTTTATAATGAGGACACAGGAGACTTTGCAGGTTTGGGACATGGAATATGTGATATAGATACAGGAGAACTAATGCCATTGATGTATGGTGATATAGTTAAAGCATATATTGCGGGTATTATAAAAGGTGAAAGAGGTAACCCAGGTGAGCTTAAGGGATATTTTAGCGATTATAATTCTATAGGAACGTTATCGGCAAATACCAATACAGGAATTTACGGTACATTAAATTCGTCGCCTATTAACAATGAAAAAGTTGCTGTAGCAATGAAGCAGCAGGTAAAGACCGGAAATGCTAAAATTTTAACTACTATATCAGGAGAAACACCTGATTATTATGATATAGAAATCACAAATGTAAACTATAATGAAAATTGTCCAACTAAAAATATGATAATAACAATAACAGATCAAAGACTTTTAGAAGCTACAGGTGGAATAGTACAGGGGATGAGTGGAAGTCCAATTATACAAGAAGGAAGGTTGGTTGGTGCGGTTACGCATGTATTCATAAATGACTCCAAAAAAGGGTATGGGATATTTGCGGAAACTATGTTAAAAAACTCACAAAATTATCATGT
>CAKSUE010000050.1 GCA_934501135.1 uncultured Eubacteriales bacterium
GATAATATAAAAAAGACCCTGATATAGGAAAATATAACTATATCAGGGTAATTTGTATTGATATGAGAAAATATACAGATATCAAGTAATAAAGCAAAAAGTTATTTCAATATATTTTATTTTTTTCACTAAGATTCTTTTTTCTGGTATCTGTTTATTATGTGAGTCTTCACTTAGACATGAGGGCTATTCTATTCTGAAACTTTGGCTCTAGTGCGTAAAACTTTAGTTAAGAGTTTTTTTCCATTGAAAGGAATGAGCGGATATAGATAATGTTTACCTGAGACAGTTTTATTAGATAACATTAATAAGAACATTATAATAAAGCCTAATACGAATCCCCAAATGTTAAGGATTGCAGTTAAGATTAAAAGAAATACTCTGAAAAACTTTAAGCAATATCCTAATTCTATACTTGGTTGAGCATAGTTTGACATTGCAACAAATGCCATATATAACATAGATTCAGCATTAAACCATCCACTTTGAACTGCAAAATCACTTAGGACTATGGCTGCTATTATACTAAGTGTTGTAGTGATAGAGTCTGGAGTGTGAAGAGAAGCCAGTCTAAGCCCATCTATTATTAATTCTAATGCTAAGAGTTGCCAAAGTATTGGTAGATTTATTTGATCGGTGATAGTAATAAATTGAAGCCAGGGCGGAATCATCCAAGGATTTTGCAATAATAGTAACCATAACGGTGTTACAATCAAAGTGAATAACCCAATTATATATCTTGAAAGTTTAAGATATGTCCCGGTAAATGGTGGAAAATAGTAATCATCTGCTTCTTCTAGTATATCAAAAATAGAGGTTGGAAGAATTATTGCGGATGGAGAATTATCTACTAATATTACTATATTTCCTTCGAGGATAGCGGATGCTGCTGTATCGGGACGTTCGCTATGTTTAATTTTAGGAAATGGGTTGTACCATTTATAGTGATATATTGCTTCGATGAGACTCTGTTGATTCATTGTAAGAGAATTTACCTTTGCGTTTTTTATTCTGTCGCAAATGTCAGATAATAGTTTTTTATCAACTTTATTTTCCATATAGCTTACAACTACATCTGATTTAGATAGCTTTCCAACAGAGAAAATTTTCATAGTAAGCTCTGGATTCCTTATCCTTCTTCTTATAAGAGCTGTGTTGCTTACAAGAGTTTCTACAAAACCATCTCTTGATCCTCTTAAAACCTTGTCTGTGGACGGTTCGCTTGTGTCTCTTTGTGGGTATGTTCTTACATCAATAACTATTGCTTGCTCAAATCCATCTACCATTAACACAAGCATACCAGAAAGTATATTAGTGCAGATCTTCTCCTTGTCGTCTGTTATATCTACTTCGATATAAGGAACACAATGTTTTGAAAATGAGTGTGCATCTTTAAAGGCTTCGTCATCTTTTAAAGAGTAAAAAAATTCAAGCATTTTTTCCATAACGGCGTCTTTTATCAGCCCATCTATAAAAAAGAAACAAGTAGTTCTTGAATTTATGTTTATGGTTCTGTATATAAGATCAAAGCTTTCGTTTGCTCTTAACATTGTCTTAAATTCTTCAACAGTTTTATTTATGCTTTTGTTTAATGGCACAAAAAATCACCTCTGAGCTATCGTGTCCCAAAAGGTGATAATTATACATTAATTTTTACTTATTGTTCCATATACATGTCATAGAGTTCTGAATATAAACCATCCATTTTGATTAATTCACTATGTGTACCTCGTTCTTCTATACCGTTTTCTGTTAAAACTAGAATTTCATCAGCACTTTTTATAGTGGTAAGTCTATGTGCGATTGTTAAGGTTGTCCGTCCTTCTGCAAGTTTTTCTAAAGAACTTTGAACAATTTTCTCACTGTAGTTATCGAGCGCAGAGGTAGCTTCATCCATAATGAGTATAGGTGGATTTTTTAAAAATACTCTAGCTATGCTGATACGTTGTTTTTGCCCACCAGATAATTTTACTCCTCGTTCACCAACGTATGCATTGTATCCATTAGCTAATGAACTTATAAATTCGTCAACTCCAGCTAACTTAGCTGCCTTAATGATCTCTTCTTCGGATGCACCAGGTCTTCCGTATTCTATATTTTCTTTAATTGTACCCGAAAAAAGGTAGACATCTTGCTGAACAATTCCAATACTTTTATGCAGAGATTCTTGGGTAATATCTCTAATATCAGTTCCGTCAATATATATTGCTCCGGAGGTGACTTCGTAAAACCGGGATATTAAATTACACATTGTACTTTTTCCACTGCCGGATGGTCCCGCTATTGCAATGTTTTTACCGGGAGAAACATGTAGATTTATATTTTTTAAAACATAGTCTGAATTATCTGAATACTTAAAGCTTACATCTTTAAATAGAATGTCGCCTTTTACGTCTTTAATCTCAATTGCATTTTCTTTATCTTCAATTTCAATTGGTGTGTCCATAACCTCGAAGAACCTGTCTATCCCTGTCATACCTTTTTGGAATTGTTCTGTAAAGTCTATAATCCTTAATATAGATGTTAAAAGAGTGGATACATATAATAAATATGCTATGAAGTCTCCTGCGCTTATAAGGCCTTTTAGAATAAATATTGATCCAAACATAGATACCGAAACATATATGATAGCATCGAACAATCTGTTACAGCTTTGAAGCTTTGCAAGGTATTTATAAAAAGCTTTTTTTATAGATAGAAACTTATTGTTTCCACTATCGAATTTATTTTGTTCAATTTCTTCGTTGGCAAATGATTTTACAACTCTTATGCCGCCTAGGCTGTCTTCTATCTGAGAATTGATTTCCCCTATCTGAACTCTGGTCTCCTTTAATGTTTTCCTCATCTTTTTATTAAAGTAAGGGAAAAAGATAAATATTGAAGGGATAAAGGCAAAGATAATCAGCGTTAATGGTAGGTTTACAAAAGATAATATTATAAATGCGCCAATTATTTTGATTGCTGCGATAAAAAACTCCTCAGGACAATGGTGCGAGAATTCTGTTACATCGAAAAGATCATTCGTTATTCTCGACATTATCTGACCGAGCTTTGTTTCGTCATAGTATGAATAAGATAGCCTTTTTAGATGTGAGAATAAGTCTTTTCGCATATCTGTTTCCAGTCTTGCGCCCATTATATGACCAATTGAAGCCATATAGTAGGTTGCAGCTATATCTATTATAGATAATCCTAAATATCCCATTCCGGTGAGTAAAATTATGTGTATAGTAATGGAAGATGTATCTGAGCTAGCAGTGTTTGTTAAAAATCTTACTATTATTGGAAAGGAAAGCCTACAACCTGCCGAGATAGCCGCGCAAAAAAGATCGAGACATAGTATATAACGATATTTTTTATAGTATGGAATAAATCTTAATATTAAATTTCTATTCTTGCTTTTCAAAGTAACACTCCCTAGGAAAATGACTTAAATGTATTAGCTACTCAATGTCGTCGATGTTACCCAATGTATCGGTATTACGTTTTATAGATATTTTAGAAATCCTTCTGTCGGAAACAGATTTTACTGTAAATGTGAATTCTCCAATAGATACTGATGGATGTTCATTTTCACTAGGAATTCTACCTAGATTTTCAACCATCATACCAGCTATTGTATCGTAGTCCCCGTCTGGGATTCTCATTCCAATTAATTCTGAAACTTCATCTATTGCAGATAAACCATCTACCGTAAATGATGAATCGCTCTCTTTTAGAAATTCTTCCTCTTCATTATCGTATTCATCTTGTATATTTCCAACAATAGACTCAACTAAATCCTCTATTGTTACAATGCCTTCAGTTCCTCCATATTCATCTACAATAATAGCTATTTGCGTTTTGCTTGATGTCATTTCAGCAAAAAGTTCGTCGCATTTTTTAGATTCTGGAACAAATGTCGCAGGACGCATTATATCTGTAAGTTTTACATCTTTTGGAATCTCTGTGCAAACATATTTTAATAAGTCTTTCACATAAACTATTCCAACAACATCATCCAAATCCTCTTTAAATATGGGGATTCTAGAATATCCATATTTTGTTGCAACTTCAACAGCATCTGCTACTGTTTGATTATCTTCAAGAGCACACATATCTGTTCTGTGTGTCATAACTTCAGTAACAGTTGTATTATCAAAATCAAATATATTAGCAATCATATGTTTAGCACTATCTTCAATAACTCCCTTTTCTTTTCCAACATCAACCATCATCATAATTTCTTCTTCAGTAACGGTTTCTTCAGATGCATTTGGATCAAACCCAAGGATTCTTACTACTAAATTTGTAGAAGCAGATAAAAACTTAATAAAAGGACTAAATATTATAGCAGTAGCCCTTAAAATACCCACAACTTTAAATGAAATTTCTTCTGCTTTTTGCATAGCTATTTTTTTAGGAACGAGCTCTCCTAAAACTAAAGAAAAGTAAGAAAGTATTAAAGTTACAATAAATGTTGATGCACCGTTTATTATTGAAGGTGAGAATGGCAAAAATGAAAGTGTTTCTGCTAATCCATAAGCAAAACTTTGCGAGGCAACAGCGGAGGTCAGAAATCCAGATAAGGTAACACCTACCTGAATTGTTGCCAAGAAATTACTGGAGTTTTCTATAAGCTTTGCTATTTTAGCGGCACGTTTGTTTCCGTTTTCTGCCATGTGCTTTATTTTGTTATCATTTAAAGTAATTAAGGCAATTTCAGACATAGCAAAAAAAGCATTTACTAGTATTAATATAAACAAAACAAGAAGCTCAACGAATGTTGCACTAAAATTCATAATTTTAACACTCATCCTTTTTAATTTTATAAAAAAATCTATAAAAATTTTAATAATTATATTATATTCTATATAATTTCATTTCTCATGTCAAATACTAATATACATTAAAAACATGGGACTTATCACAGTATAATAACCTAATTTTTTCCTTTACAGATTAATATAAAGATGTTAAAATTATTGAGGTGAGCTTTGTGATTTTATATAATTTCACATAAAGATAAATTTACCATGTAAAAGTTATAAAACCTTGTTAAGGGAGGAAATATTTAAGATGTCAAGAAAAATGAAAACCATGGATGGTAATAATGCAGCAGCTCATGTTTCTTACGCATTTACAGATGTTGCAGCTATCTATCCTATCACACCTTCATCGGTTATGGCTGATGATACAGACAAGTATGCAGCTTCCGGAAGAAAAAATCTTTTTGGAAGAGAAGTTAAAGTTGCAGAAATGCAATCTGAAGCTGGTGCATCGGGTACAGTTCATGGTTCTTTAGCAGCTGGAGCACTTACTACAACTTACACAGCTTCCCAAGGACTTTTACTTATGATTCCAAATATGTATAGAATGGCTGGTGAACTTCTTCCTAGCGTTATTCATGTTTCAGCACGTGCTATTTCTACTCATGCGTTGTCTATATTTGGAGATCATTCAGATATTTATGCTTGTCGTCAGACCGGCTATGCTATGTTATGCTCAAATAGTCCTCAAGAGGTTATGGATTTATCGGCTGTAGCTCATTTATCTGCTATTAAGGGAAGAGTTCCTTTCTTACATTTTTTCGACGGTTTTAGGACCTCCCATGAAGTTCAAAAAATAGAAATTTGGGACTATGATGATTTAGGCGAAATGCTAGATTGGGATGCAGTTGAAGATTTCCGTCGCCGTGCTTTGAATCCTGAGCATCCAGTTCTTCGCGGTACAGCCCAAAATGATGATATATTCTTCCAAGCTCGTGAAGCTTCTAATAAGTTCTATGATGCTATTCCTGATACTGTAGTTGAATATATGAATAAGGTTAATGAAAAAATAGGAACAGATTATAAACCATTTAACTATTACGGTGCTCCTGATGCTGAGCAAGTTATTATAGCTATGGGTTCTGTTTGTGAAGCAATTGAAGAGGTTGTTGACTATTTAAATGCAGCAGGAGAAAAACTGGGCTTAATAAAAGTTAGATTGTATAGACCTTTTGTTGCTAAATATTTGTTAGATGTAATTCCTTCAACAGTTAAGACTATTTCTGTATTAGATAGAA
>CAKSUE010000051.1 GCA_934501135.1 uncultured Eubacteriales bacterium
GATAGGTCCGTGGATTATTTTGGAAGGTACTATTGTTTCCATTGTAGCTCTTATAATATTATTGATTTTGTATAGGAAAGAAAAGAACTCAAAATAAATTAATATATAGTTATCCCCCTTTTTGTTAAACGGTTGTTCGTTTAATAAAAGGGGGATTTTTGTTAGTTAAAATCTATTTGATTCATAATTAAACCTGTTATAAGCTTAGGATAAAAGTATGTTGACTTTTGCGGCATTTTTTCTGAAGCTAGTGCAACGTCTCTTATCTCGTTTACTCTTGTAGGATTAAGTATAAATGCACATTGCGAGGTTTTGTTATCTACAGATTCTATTGCTTCATCTATACTTCTCGTATATGTAAGATTACGCTGACTTTTCATATTTTCTTTATCTATACCAAATACTTTATTTAGAATTAAATCATGCAATATTGTGACATCAAGGTTTAGAAGGGCCTCAGAAGTGTTTGGGATGAGATCTTTAACTTTAATATTGTCTTTTAGCTTAAGTAGAACCCAGTTTTTAGTTCCATAGTAAAATGCAAATGCTTTTTTATTTTTATTATATAATTTGGTTAACTCCTTCTCTATTTTGTGAGTATCATTTTTTTCTTCAATTTCAAAATATGATTTGCATTTGGATATAACGTCATTAGAATTAAAGTTATCAATGTTATTTATTAATCTATGGGTTGGGAAAACAACAAGGCCGTCATTATCCATACTTACTAACATCATCATTATATAATCAGCGGAATCCCCTTCTTTAGCAAGACCGTTTTCTCTTAGGTAGTTTCTATAATTAATGGCAGTTTCATATCTGTGATGCCCATCTGCTATATATAATTTTCTGTTTTCAAATTGGTTTGATAGATCGGCTATGATATTTTTATCTGTTACCTCCCAAATTCTATGTGTTAATCCATCGCTATCGGGAGTTTCTAAGCTTGGTTTATTCGAACATATTTTATTAATCAGTGAAGCGGTTTTGTTTTGTTCATCGATATATAAAGAATAAATTTGGCTAAAGTTACATGAAGTTGCTTTCATAAGATTTAATCTATCTTCTTTAGCTTTTGAGAGTGTTTCTTCGTGGGGAAGCACTATTTTTTTTGAGAATTCTTCAAGTTTTACAAGGCATATAAATCCTCTTATCTTTTTTATTTCTCCCGATAAATTGAACTCTTCTTCATATATGTATACGGAGTTTTTTGTATCCCTTTTTAATATGCCATATTTTATCCACTCATTAAGAAGATTTTTAGCATTAGTATATGGGTCTTCACCTTTTGGAAGTTCTAGTCTTACAATATTAAACTCATTTGAGTTGATGTAATTTTCATATTGTTTATCATCAATTATATCGTATGGTGGAGAGATTAAATTTTTCATGTCACCTGCAATTTCTGTATTAAATCTTAGCGCCTTGAATGCTTTGATATCTGCCATTATATTCACCTCTATATATTTATTTTTAGTTAAAATAAAGGACCGTATGAATTATTATATTCATATGACCCTTTTATAATTATATTTATATGGATTTTCTCATAGTGAGAATACCCAATGTTCCAGGACCGCAGTGGCATGTAATTGCACTTCCTGCAACGGACATAATAATTTCGTCAAATTTATTTAGGGATTCAATTTTTTTCCGTATTTTATCTAATATTTTATCATCAATTTTTGTATAAGTTATAAATATGCGTTTACTTTCTATATTATCTAAATCAGCCAATCTATCATCTGTATACTGTAGGAGCAATTGACTCATTTTACCCCTATACTTTTTGGCAACACCCATTTTACCATCTTTTACTTCTATACATGGCTTTAAGTTTAAAATATTCGCCCCAAGAACCGCAAGAGCAGAACATCTTCCACCTTTATGAAGATATTCGAGTGTATCAATAACAAAGCTGGAGTCTACTAAATCTCTTGCTCTAGTAAGTTCATCGTATATTTCTTTAGCGCTTAGACCTTTTTCCGCTAGGTCTGCTGCTAAAAGTACAAGATGTCCACTTCCGGAAGATAAATTTTTTGAGTCAAAAACATAAACATTTTCTAATTCAGATGCAGCCAAATGTGCATTTTGGTAGCAGCAAGAAATTTCTGAACTTAATGATATATGAATAACTTCCTGATTTTCGATCAGAAATTCATTAAATAAATTTGTATAGTCAATTATATTTATTGCAGATGTAGCGGCCAGTTTATGAGTTTCCTCATAATAATTGAAAATAATATCAGGGGATATATCGATTCTGTCATGATAGCTTTTATCACCTAAATTAACGTAGAGTGGTATGATAGATATACTGTATTTTTCAATAATGTCTTTAGGCAGATCACAGGTACTGTCTGCAGTGATTTTAACTTTTTTCACGTTAATGCTCCTTTCAGGGATTATAGCTTTAGTTAAAAACCTATTAAATTTATATTTGAGAAATTTCAAATTGATTATTACATATAGAATAAATAAACCTATATAGACTGTTTATAAATTATATCATAGAGTGGTATAAAGAGGCAAGAATGTGATTAGGATAAATATTATTAATTAATATTTGACATGTAACTTATATTTTTAGTTGAAAAAAGGCATTTTTTTATATAAAATAGTAAAATAAGAAATAAGAGGTGATTAAGATTGGTATATCATAGTAGAAAAATAGAGGACGTTGCAAATGAATTTTCAACAAATATTGAAACAGGTCTTAATTCTAAGCAGGCCAAGATACTTTTAGATAAATATGGTGAAAATAAACTTGCAGAAAAAAAGAGTAAAACATTTTTGGTGAGATTTTTATCTCAGTTTAAAGATGTTATGATTATTATTTTGATTATTGCTGCAATAATTTCATTTGCCATTGCTTGCTATAATGGAGAAAAACATGGTTTTTTTGAGCCGACGTTGATTTTATTAATTGTTATATTAAATGCTATTATAGGTGTGATTCAAGAAAGTAAAGCGGAAAAAGCTTTAGAAGCACTGAAAAATATGTCTGCACCTAATGCAAGAGTTGTTAGGGATGAAAAAGATCAAGTTATAAATGCATCAGAACTTGTTCCGGGGGATGTTATAAGATTAGAGGCTGGAGACTATATTCCCGCCGATGCTAGGCTTGTATATTCCTCAAGCTTAAAATGTGAGGAATCTGCATTGACAGGAGAGTCTATTCCTTCTGAAAAAAATGCAAATTCTATTATAGATGAAAAAGCACCATTGGGTGATAGGGAAAATATGGTGTTTTCAGGATGTAGCGTTACTTACGGAACAGCTAAAGCTATTGTAACCAATACTGGTATGAATACTGAAATGGGAAAGATTGCAGATTTGCTTGAAGGGGAATCTGAGACCCAGACGCCACTACAAAAGAAGCTTTCTCAGTTAGGAAAATATTTAGGAATTGTGGCAGTTTTAGCCTGCGCTATAATTTTCTTTGTAGGGCTTATCGATGGAATACCGGTTTTGGAGATATTTATGACGTCGGTATCTCTGGCTGTATCTGCCATACCGGAAGGATTGCCTGCAATAGTTACTGTGGTTTTATCTATTGGTGTGCAAAGAATGGTAAAAAAGAATGCTATTGTTAGAAGATTACCTGCTGTTGAAACTCTTGGTAGTGCATCTGTAATATGTTCAGATAAAACAGGAACTCTTACGCAGAATAAAATGACTTTGACAAGAGCATATGTTGATGGCGAAGATGATGTTGAATCAATTAGTAAAAATAATTCTGATAAGGTGAAAAATCTTTTACAACTAGGGGTGCTATGTTCGGATGGATCTGTTGTTGTAAACGAAGGTAAAGAGGAATATATTGGTGACCCTACAGAAACTTCAATAATTTCTGCTGCGTTAAAAAATGGACTAACCAAACAAGCACTTAACGAAGAGTTCAAAAGAATGGGCGAAATCCCATTTGATTCAAACAGAAAACTTATGACAACAATTAATAATATAAACGGAAAAAATATTGTTATTGTAAAGGGTGCATTTGATGTTTTAGCATCAAAATGTAAGAGGGGTAATATAGATAAGGCTAGAAAAATTAATGACCAGATGAGTTCTGATGCTTTAAGAGTTTTGGGAATAGCTATTAAGGAGATTAGCACAGTTCCAGAAAAACTAACATCTGATGAATTAGAGGCTAACCTAACTTTAATGGGACTTGTGGGGATGATAGATCCACCACGGCCAGAAGTAAAAGAAGCTGTAAAACTTTGCAAAAGGGCTGGAATTAAGCCTATTATGATTACAGGTGATCATATTGTTACGGCACGTGCTATTGCTAAGGAACTTGGGATTTACTCTGAAGGTGATATTTCTATAACTGGTTCTCAGCTTGATGAAATGACCGATGAGGAGTTAAGTAATTCTGTAAAAAATATTTCGGTTTATGCAAGAGTATCTCCACAAAATAAAATTAGGATTGTACGTGCTTGGCAAAAGCTAGACAGGGTTGTCGCCATGACAGGTGACGGAGTAAATGATGCTCCAGCATTAAAAGCTGCAGATATTGGTTGTGCTATGGGTATAACTGGAACAGATGTTGCTAAAGGTGCAGCGGATATAACTTTAACTGATGATAATTTTGCAACTATTGTTGATTCAGTACGAGAGGGAAGAGGAATATATTCAAATATAAGAAAAGTAGTTGGGTTCTTGTTAGGGACAAATATTGGTGAAGTTATTACTGTTTTTGTTGCTATACTTTTATGGAAGGAAACTCCACTATTATCTATGCAACTTTTATGTATAAATCTTGTTACCGATAGTTTACCTGCAATATCTCTTGGAATGGAGAGTGTTGAAAATGATGTTATGTATAGAAATCCTAATCCTAAAAATGAAGGCATATTCGCACATGGGTTGGGTATTAGGGTAATTCTTCAAGGGTTAATGTTTGCAATTTTGACATTAATAGGTTTCTTTATTGGAAGGAGAGCAACAGGGTTGACTGAAGGTGGACAAACTATGGCGTTTTTTGTTCTTTCTATGTCTCAAGTATTGCATTCGTTTAATATGAGGTCTAATAAATCTTTGTTTAAAACTGGTCCTTTTGGAAATAAAAAATTAAATTGGTCAGTTTTAATTTCTACTTTAATAATATTAATTGTTGTATTTACACCTGTGTCTATTGCGTTTGATATTATACATTTATCTGTTAATCTGTATTTAATTGCTATTGCACTTGCGGTTGTTCCCTTGGTTGTTATGGAAATGTCTAAGGCGTTTGGTCTTATTAAACACGAAAAATAAATATTAAATTACATCTTATAAAAGGTTGACATTATTATAAAATGTCAGCCGTTTTTTTTATTTTTTTTAATAATTTGCTTTTATAAGGACAAAAAATACCTTTTTTTGGTGGACTATTGAAATCAGAATTCTGGAGGTAATTCCCGTTTATGAATAATGGAAGTTTTGGAAAAGGACTTACTGATAAGGAAAGAGAATTTTGTTGTAACTATATAAATACAGGAAATATAAAGGAATCTGCAATAAAGGCAGGGTATTTAAAAAGCCCCGAAAAAATTGGCGCTAAATTGCTTTACAAGAAAGAAATTAGTTCTGAGATAGAAAAGTTGTATGAAGAAAAACAAAAAAATCTTATCTATAAAGCATGCAGTGGATATGAAAGGCTTGCATTTGGAAATATTGCAGATGCAGTTAGACTTTTATATATGGAAGATCCTAATGATGTAAATCTTGAAAAGATGGATCTTTTTAATATATCAGAAATAAAAAAGGTAAAAGGCGGTGGTGTTGAAATTAAGTTTTTTGATAGGTTAAAGGCATTGGAAAAAATGGAAAATATCAAAGTTTACAATGCTCAAGAGGAAGGCTCATTTTACAGTGCACTAGAGCATACCGCGAGTTTATTAGAAAATGAGAATCTATAAATATTTTTAAATAATAGGGAGGGTTGTGGTTGAAGTTTCAGTCTTTTTCTAAAAAGCAAATGCAAGCTCTTTCTTGGTGGTGTAGGGGAAGTCCATATGAAAAGTATGACGCAC